>NZ_BAAAMU010000002.1:0-256760 GCF_039529435.1 Nonomuraea maheshkhaliensis | reverse complement strand
CCCGGCTCCAGCCCGGCCGCCCGCACCAGGCTCAACGCCGCCGGACCCACCTGGATCAGCGCCGCAGCCCGCCAGAGGGGCACCTCGTCCGGCACCGCCACGACCGTCTCCGCGTCCGCCGCGACCCGCTCGGCGTACCCGCCGCCGGGCACCAGCGCGGCGACCCGCCGCCCGATCCACCCGGCGTCCACCCCGTCGCCTGCCGACAGGACCCGCCCGGCCACCCCCGTGCCCGGCACGTACGGCGGCTCGCCGGGGAACCACTCCCGCCCCCACCCGGAGCGCAACTGCGCGTCGATGGACATGACGTCGGCCACCGACACGCCGATCACCAGCTGCCCCGCCCCGGCGACGGGATCCGGCGCCCGCTCGGCCACCAGCACCTCGGGTCCACCGAACTTCTTCACCTCGACCACGTTCATGCGGCCGAGTCTGCAACCTCAAGTCTGCTTGAGGTCAACCGGCGGGGCGCGGACAGGCATCCCGCCCACGCCCCGCCGTGCGCCCAGACGGTCAGCCGAACAGCCGCTGCGCCTGCTGGAACACCACGATCACGGTCAGCGTGCCGAAGAACGCGACCGACCAGACCAGCGCCCCCAGCCGGTACGACCGCACCTTGATGGCCTCGGGCAGCGCCCGCCGGTTGAGGATGATCAGCAGGATGGAGTACACGAACATCATCACGGCCGCGAAGCACGCCGAGAACACCAGCAGGATGAGCGGCTGGTCCAGGCCCGCCAGCAGGATCCCGGTGCCGATCAGCGCCATCGCCCAGACCACGAGGAAGTAGACCCGGTTCACCGAGACGGGCTTGTCACGCAGGTAGACCGTCTTGATCGTGTCGGAGGCCAGCCGCGAGGTGTAGTCGACGATGCCCATCGCGGAGGCGAACAGGGCCAGCGCCCCGATCACCCAGAACAGCACCCCGAACCAGGGCCCGACGACGTCCTGCAGCACCTGGCCCTCCACTTCGAGGAAGGCGATGCTGTTCTCCAGCCCCTCGCGGCCGAAGACGGTGGAGTAGGCCAGCATCGACATGAGCGCGATCGTCACGAACGACACCATGGCGAACGTCCACGCCTGCTCCACGTTCGCGAAGCGCCACCACCGCTTCCAGCGCTCCAGGTTCTCCGTCGTCGGGGCGAACTGGAAGCCGGTCGAGGCCGCCGCCTCCTCGTGGCCGGTGACCGGGCTGACCAGCCGCGGCACGTAAAGGCCCATGCCGAAGCCCTTGTCGCGGATCCAGTTGCTCTGGCACAGGTTCTGGCCGCCGCCCGCTCCTGCGTACGCGATGGCGCCCATCAGCACCGCGAAGTCCAGCGGCGGCACCGGGAACTGGGCGCCGACGCTCAGGCCCCGGCCCAGCTGCAGCCAGCTCTCGGCGTTGATCGCGACGACGATCGCGACCACGGCGAGGATAGCGACCAGGGCGATCTTCACGAAGATCACCTTTTCCAGCGCGGTGTAGATCACCGGCGCCAGCGTCAGGCCGAGCGCGATCACGATCAGCATGCCGATCGCGATCCACCGCACCGAGCCCTCTCCCGACCCGGTCAGGTACGTCACCATGGTCGCCGACGTGGTCACCCACCCCGGCCAGAGATTCGAGGCCAGGGCCATCAGGACGAACACCAGACCCCAGTGTTTCCACATCCGGCTGAAACCGGTCAGCGCGGTTTCGCCGGTGGCCAGGGTGTAACGCTCGATCTCCATGTTGAGAAACCACTGGGTGATGATGCCGATCGCGGCTCCCCAGATGAAGACGAGGCCGACTTGTGAGGCGATGTAGGGCCAGAGGATGAACTCTCCCGAGGCCAGGCCCACACCGGCGCCGACCAGGCCGGGGCCGATGATCCGCCAGGCCGATCGGGGTGGTTCTGGAAGGTCGCGGACGGCGACGGCGGGCAACACTCGCGCAGGAACGGTGGGGGTGAACTCCGCCATGCGGATCTCCTTGTTCGGGCTTACCTGCACGTCACATTACAGAGACCCAAATGGTGAGTGGAATAGCTAGTTAATCTTCCCCGCATATTCCCCCTGATCCGGAAACCCACCCCCGTTCGTGCCCGCCATGGCCGGTGATCCTGCCTATGACCGGCGCGGACATCATTCTGTGTCCGATCGACCACGATCAGATGCCCTCGTGATCGATGGTGGTGAGATGATTACGCACGGTAGTCATGACGGGTGCGCCGTCCCACCCTGGGACGCCGCTGACCAGGGAGGTTCTCATGACGCTCGTGCTGACCGCCGCCCGCAGGATGGCCGCGCTCGGACTGTGCGTGGCCGCCACGTTCGCCGTGCCGTTCACGGCGCTTCCCGCCCAGGCCGCCGCGGGAGCCGATCTCTTCATCACGGTCACGCCCCGCTCCGGCGGCGCCTACGCGACCCGCCTGACCTGTGACCCGGACGGCGGCGTCCATCCCCATCCGCAGGCCGCCTGCCACGTCCTGCGCGGCGTGGACGGGCACGTCGACGATCTGAACGTCGACCCGGGCCCATGCCCGATGATCTTCGATCCGGTCAAGGTCGAGGTGAAGGGTCACTGGTACGGCCGGCCGACCTCGTTCCATGAGACGTTCACCAACCGCTGCGAGATGGAGCGCAGGCTCGGCCCGCTCGTCTGACCAAGGGGGCCGGCCCGGCCGGCCCCCCGACGCCCGCTAGCGGACCGCCTCGATCAGCGCCCGCAGCAGCGCGGTGCGGCCGGGCATCTCGGCCACGACGGGGTGCTCGTGGTCGGCCTGCGCCCGGCCGCCCACCCCGCCCAGCCCGTCGAGCGTCGGGCAGCCGACGCCGGCGGTGAAGTTGCCGTCGGAGGCGCCGCCCACCGAGGCCGACGTCAGCGGCGCCAGCCCCAGCCCGGCGGCCAGCTCCTGCGCCTTCGCGAACAAGCCGGCCGACATCGAGGGCTCCAGCGGCGGCCGGTTGGGGCCGCCGAGGATCTCCAGCCGGGTGCCCGGCACCAGCTCAAGCAGCGCGTCCATGGCCGCGTCCACACGGGTCTGCTCGGCCACCTCCGCCGCCCGCACGTCCACCCCGACCTGGGCCGCCGCCGGGACCGTGTTGTGCGTGGTGCCGCCCGACAGGGCCGTTGGGGTGACGGTGGTCGCGCCCGCGCCCATGGCCGCGATGGCCAGGATCTGGTGGGCCAGCTCGATCCCGGCGTTCGCCCCCTTCTCCGGTTCGAGGCCGGAGTGCGCGGCCTTGCCGTGCACCTTGACGTGGTAGAGCGAGGTGCCCTTGCGGGCCGTCTTCAGCGCGCCGCCGTCGGCGCTGGCCTCCATGACGAAGGCGGCGGCCAGCCCGCGCGCGGTCTCCTGGATCAGCGGGGCCGAGGTGATCGAGCCGACCTCCTCGTCACCGGTGACCAGCAGCGTGACGCCGTCGAGCGAGCCGAGCCCCGCCAGGGCGTGGAACGTCTGCACCAGCCCCGCCTTCATGTCGAACACCCCCGGCCCCCTGGCCACGCCGTCCACCAAAGACCAGGGGTGGGTGGCGAGGGTGCCGATCGGCCAGACGGTGTCATGGTGGCCGAGCAGCAGCACCCTGGGCGTGCCGAACGACCAGCGCAGATGCGTGACGCCGTCGATCACCAGCACCTCGGGCCCCGTGCCCAGGTGGCGGGTGCCCATCGCGGCCACGACCTTCGCGCTGCGGGCGACGGCCTCCAGGTCGCTGGAGAACGACTCGCACAGGACCAGCTCTTCGAGGTCCTCGATCATGCCCACGGTGTCGTTCATGCCAGCCGCTCTCCGAGGAAGCGGTGCACGTTCCCGCCGATGATCCGCATGACGTCCTTCTCCGGGAGCCCGCGCGCCAGCAGTCCCTCGGTCACCATGGGCAGTCCGGACGGCCCTTCCAGGCCGGGGACGGCCCGCTTCGGGTCCAGTCCCCTGATGTGCACGTCCTCGCAGCACGGCGGCGTCAGGTCGGTCATCACCTCGCGGATGAAGTCGGGGCCGAGCCCCACGTGGTCGATGCCGGCGACGGACGCGATGTGCTCGATGTGGTCGAGCAGCCGGTCGAGCGTCATGTCGCGTTCGTCCTCGGCGAGGAAGGGGGCGAAGAAGTTGACGCAGATCACGCCCCCGGTGGCGGCCACGGCGCGGAGCTGGTCGTCGGTGAGGTTGCGGTGGTGGTCGCGCAGGGCGCGGGCGGAGGAGTGGGTGGCCATGACCGGCTTGGTGGCCAGCTCCAGCACGTGCTCGACGCCGGTCGCGCCCAGGTGGGAGACGTCGAAGACGATGCCGAGCCGCTCCATCTCGGCCAGCGCGGCGACGCCGTCCGTGGTCAGGCCGCTGCCGGTCGCGTCCTCGCCGCTGCCGTCGGCCAGCGGCGTGCGGCCGAAGTGGGCGATCGAGGCCACCCGTACGCCCAGCCGGTGCACGGTCGAGATCAGCTCCACGCTCGCGTCGAGGCCCGGCATGCTCTCCATCGCCAGCAGCAGGGCGATCCTGCCGTCGGCCAGCGCCCCGTCGATGTCGGCGGCGTCGAGGCAGAGCCGTACGTGCTCGGCGTTCCCCTCGGCCAGCACGTGAGCACACTCGATCATGCGCAGCGTCTGCCGCAGCGCGCCCTCTGGCCGGTACTGGTCGTCGATGAAGACGGGCAGCACCTGGAGGTTCACGCCGCCGTCACGCAGCTGGGGCAGCCAGCGCTCGCGGAAGAACGAGGCCCACTGACCTGGCGGTCGGGCCGAGACGGCCATCAGGAGGTCATTGTGGGTGTCTGCCACGATCGCGCGCTCGTGCAGGGAGTTCGTCATGGGACGGACGGTATCGCGGGGATCGTTCCAGCTCCACAAAGCACTCCGGTTTTCCCGCCCTGGGCGTGTACATTTGCCACCAGGGAGAATCGCTGGACCTGGCGAGGGTGTCATGCCCAACACTTTCCAGCGACCGTTACCGCCCTGCGGGCGGTCACACGGGGGGTCGCTTCTCAACGTCGCGGCGACGTGCGTCGGCACATCCGTGCTGGGCCCGGGACGCCGCTCGGCGGTGTGGGTGCAGGGGTGCCCGTTCCGCTGCCGGGGCTGCATGGCGCCCGACTGGATCCCCGACCGGCCCGCCCGCCTCGTCGAACCCGCCGCGCTCGTCGCCGAGCTGCTGAGCGACCCCCGGGTGGACGGCCTGACCCTCAGCGGCGGCGAGCCCATGGAGCAGGCGCGCGGGCTGGCCGAGGTGGTCAGGCTGGCCCGGCTGGTCCGCGATGTCACGGTCATCTGCTTCACCGGCCACCGCCTCGAACGCCTGCGCACCCGCCCGCCCGCCACCGGCGTGCCCGATCTGCTCGCCGGGCTGGACGTCCTCATCGACGGCCGTTACGTGGCCGCCCGGGACGACGGCAGGGGCCTGCGCGGCAGCGCCAACCAGCGGGTGCACCACCTGACCGGCCGCCTGGCCGGCCACGACTTCACCGGTGGCGCGCGCAAGGCCGAGGTCAGGGTGCGCGACGAGGAGGTCCTTCTCGTCGGCGTCCCGCCCCCTGGCCTGCTCGGCGCGCTAGACACCGGACCAGAGCCCGGCGGCGCGGCCGGGCACGTCACGCCGGGCGGAGGCAGGATGCGATGAGCGGGAAGAAGCAGTACCACGTCGACATGTCGGAATGGTTCCGTACGAGGGTGGCCGCGCCGCTGGCCCGCTGGGCGATCGACGACTCCGTCATGGAGGAGGTCAGGCGGCGTGCCATGGAGGGCGCGCAGGACAGCCTGGGGGAGATGCGCGAGCGGCAGGAGCGGGTCGAGCAGGTGGTGGGCGGCTTCAGCACGCAGACCAGGCTGCTGGAGCAGGAGACGAACCGGCGGCTGCGCGAGCACGGCGAGGAGCTGACCAGGCGGATGCTCTCCGCCGACCGCGAACTGCGCCGTGAGCTGAGCGGCAGGCTGGCCGAACGCGAACGCGCGCTCCGGGCCGAGATCGCCGCCGAACGCGGCGAGCGGCACAAGATCGAGGGCCGCCTGGACGACCTCGAAGGCGGCCGGCGCACGGCGGCCCAGGCCGCCGCCGCCACGCTGGCCGAGGCGGGCGCCCTGCGCGACCTCATCGCCGCGACCTATCCCCACGAACGGTACGAGCCCGGCAGGCTGACCGCCCTGGCGCAGCGCTTCGCCACCGTGGAGCGCAACCTGGCCCAGGGCACGCCCGAGGCCGCGCTGGGCCTGGCGCAGACCGTCTACCACGAGCTGAGCGACCTGCGCGTCACCCTGGAGCTGCGCCACCGCGAGTGGACCGGGGCCCGCTCCGACGCCGCCCAGGAGCTCGACACCGTACGCGCCATGATCGAACGGGACATGGACGTGTCCGTCGCCGGCATGGAGGGCGCCGAGCAGGGCGTGCGGTTCGACCTCGGCCACTGGTCGATGGGCGAGCTGGAGCAGTTGCGCGCGGAGGTGGCCGCCGCCTACGACCGCGTCCGCGACGAGGCCCGCCCGCTCGGCGTCGAGGAACTGCGCGAGATCGTCGAGAGCACCGCCCCCCGCTACCGCGAACGCTGGTCGGAGATCGCCGAGCGCGCCGAGCGGCGGCTGCTCGCCTCCCAGATCCGGGTGAACCTGGCCGACTTCGTGGTCACCAGGCTCGACCAGTTCGCCGGGTTCCTGCTTCTGGAGGACGAGACCGGGTACGCCGGCCAGGACCAGCGCGAGGCGTTCTACGCCAAGCTGCGCCACCCGGGCGGCGACGAGATCGTCATCGAGGTCGTCACCGCCGAGTCGGACGACAGCCAGAACACGTTGCGCGTCATCTCGTACGACGAGGAGAGCGGCTCGCTGGACCAGCGGCTGGCCCGCAGCCGCGAGATCACCGCCCACCTGCGCGCCAACGGCGTCCACGTGAGCGACCCCGAGACCGAGCCGGGCGCGCCCGATCCCGTCCTGCGCGAGATGCGGATGTTGCGCGAGCCCGCCGGGAAGGAGCGCGCGAGCCGGGCTGGCACGTTCCAGGACGAGGCCGGGCGGTGACGCGGCCGGCCCGGCTGGCCGCGCTGGACAGCGCGGGAGAGCCCCTCGTCGTCCTGTACGGCGAGGCCGTGGACGACGTGTTCGTCGGCGCCGACCACCGGGCCGTCAGGATCGACGAGGCGCTGTGCGACGCGCTGCTCGCCGAGGGCTTCGAGCGGATCGTCTTCAGCGGCGTCAAGTGGAACGTCTACTTCCTCGACGAGCGCTCCAGGGCGTCGTCCCGCCCCCGGCCGGCCGCCCGGGCCCGGCCCCGCCGGATGCGGTCCGGCCTCACCGGGCCCATGGGGAGCGGGATCATCGCCGACCTCGGCCCGGCTCCCGCGCCGGTCCCCGTCCAGGGACTGGGGGACGAGGCCGCGGTGCGGCTCATGGACTCGTTCATGCGCGAGGGCGGGCCGCGTACGGCGCTCGTGTTCCTGGAGGCGGACGAGTGGCTCAGGCACTCCAACGCCGTCCGCAACGCCGCCGCCGCCCTGTCCGGCTGGCTCGGCGGCGCCGGCGGTCACCTCGTCGTCATGCTGTTCAAGCACCAGACCCTGCTCGCCGTGCAGGACGCCGTGGCCGCGACGCACGGCTTCCCCCGGCTGGAGAGCCACCTGACGCGGCTGCGCGAGCCGGGGCGGCACGGCGCCTTCGCCGTCGGTCCGCCGGACGCGGCCGAGCTCGAACGGCTCGTCCACCTGCTACGGCTGCGCTCCGGCCTGGTGCCGGCCGACCCGCGCGAGCTGTCCAGGCTGGCCCGTGACCTGGCCTCGGCCCGCCTGCCGCTGCGCGTCTGGGAGAGCAGGCTCACCCGCCTGGCCGCCGAGGGGACGCCGCTCGGCCGTAGCCTGCTGCGCGAGCGCGGCTGGGTGGAGCGGCCCGGCCACGGCGACGACAGTCCGTGGGAACGGCTGGAGCGCATGCCCGGCCTGGCCCCGGTCAAGCAGCACCTACGCCGCCTGAACGCCCGGCTGGCCGCCGAGCGCGCGCTGCGCGAACGGGGCCGGGGCGGGCCCGGGCGCGGCTCGCCCCACCTGGTGTTCGCCGGCAACCCGGGCACCGGCAAGACCACCGTGGCCGAGCTGGTCGGGGAGATGTACCGCGACCTCGGCCTGCTGCCCAGCGGCCACGTCGTGCGGGCGGAGCTGGCCACGATCGTCTCCCGGTTCGTCGGCAACACCGCGCACGAGGTCACCGCCAGGGTCGAGGAGGCGCGGGGCGGGGTGCTGTTCATCGACGAGGCGTACCGGCTGGTCCAGCAGGGGCCCGGCTACGGCCAGGAGGCCATCGACACGCTCGTCTCCCTGCTGGAGAGCGGCCGCGAGGACTTCGTCGCCGTCCTGGCCGGCTATCCCGAGCCCATGGAACGCCTGCTGGACGCCAACCCCGGCCTGCGCAGCCGCTTTCCCCGCACGAACGTGATCGAGTTCCCCGACTACGAGCCGGGAGAGCTGCTCGCGATCCTGCTCGGCATGCTCGCCGACCGCGGCCTGACCTGGACCCCCGAGACCGAGCCCGCGCTGCGCGCCGTGGTGATCAGGACGCGGGACGAGGCCGGAGCCGAGTTCGGCAACGCCAGAGCCATGCGCAACCTGGCCGGCGAGCTGTACGACCGGTGGGCCGAGGACGGCGACCCCGACCGGCCGCTGGAGCCGTCCCACCTGACCGGGCTGCTGCCGGACGCGGCCTCCGCCGGCCCGCCCGACCCCGCCGAGCTGCTGGGCGAGCTCGACGCGATGGTGGGGCTGTCCGGCGTCAAGGACCTGGTCAGGGACCTGTACCAGGTGCTGGCCCTGCGTGGGCGCAGGCGGACGGGGCAGGACCTGGTCGCGCCGCACCTGCTGTTCGTCGGCCCGCCGGGCACCGGCAAGACCACCGTGGCCAGGGTCGTGGGGCGCGTCTTCGCCGCGCTCGGCCTGCTCCGCACCGGCGCGGTGCGTGAGGTGTCCAGGGCGGACCTGGTCGGGGAGTACCTCGGCCACACCGCGGTCAAGGTCCGCGAGGCCGTACGGTCGGCGCTGGGCGGGGTGCTGTTCGTGGACGAGGCGTACGGCCTGTCGGAGGGCGGGGGCCACGACCCGTACGGGCAGGAGGCGATCACCGCCCTGGTCAAGGAGATGGAGGACCACCGGGGCGAGCTGGTGGTGATCGCGGCCGGCTACCCGCGCGAGATGGACGACTTCCTCGCCGCCAACCCCGGGCTGCGCTCCCGGTTCGCCGAGCGGATCGAATTCCCCGGCTACACGACCGGCGAGCTGACCGAGATCCTGCGGATCGCCGCCGCCGCCCAGGGCTACACGCTCACCGCCGCCGCCGTCGAGAAGGCCGCGGACTGGCTGGCCGCCGAACGCGAGGCCGGCGGTGCGGCCTTCGGCAACGCCAGGACGGTGCGCAAGCTGCTGGAACGGCTGGAGACCGGGCTGGCCAGACGCACCGCGAACGGGGCGCACGACCTGTCCACGATCACCCACGAGGACGTGCCCCATGCCCGCTGACGCATCCCCGCGCTGCCCCGTGTGCCTCACCACCGCCGCCGGCGAGCCTTCCCACTGCCGGACGTGCGGCTGGACCTTGTACGGCCCACCCGTGCTGGGTCGTCTGACGGCCGACGACGAACGCGACTTCACCGACCGCCTGACCACCGGCCAACGCACACACGACCTGCTGGCGGTCGTCCGAGCCGCCCACTTGGGCCCGAGATCGGAGACGCTGGTGCGGGCCGGGCCCGTCCGGCCGGAGGAGCGGCGCAGGGCCGAGCAGGATGTGGCACGGGAGCTGGCGGCGCTGGACCTCACCGACGCCGACCCACACCAGGCAGCTGAGCAGGCCGGGGCAGCCGGCGAGGTCGTCGTCGTGGAGATCGCCGAGGAACGGATCACCGCCGCCCGCTTCGACCTGACCAGCGAAGCCAGGCCGGTGGAGTCGGCCGATCTGCGCGTGGTGGAGTGGCGGTCGCTGATGCCCGAATTATCCGGCGACCCGGTGGAACGTGCCTTCACGCTCGCGGGCGGGATCGGGGCCCTGTCGGTCACCTACGAGGCGGAGGTGTTCGAACCGCCCCTGAACGGGCTCGCAGCAGGAGAGGACCGGCTGACCGTGATCAACCGGCTGCCCGGCTGGCCCCTGCCGGAACTCGTCGCCGAGACCATCCGACGCGGCCACCCTCAGGCCCGCCTCCTCCTCACCCGCCCACCCGCCACCCGCAAGCCGCAGACTGAGCTCTCAGGGGATCTGCGGCCAACGCTCGCACCCGGGAGCGGGGTGCGGACCGCGCCTGAGGTGGTGCGGGTACGGGGTGGGATCACGGCAGGTGCGGCCGGCGTGCTGCGGGACGGGCGGGCCGTCGTCGCGGCAGGTGGCGCCGACGGGTCGGTGACCGCGTGGGGCCTGCCCGGCGCCGTCCGGCTGTCCCTCGACTCCCGCCACGCCGCCCGCGTGACCGCCGTGCACATGAACGACGACCTCGTGGTCAGCGGCGACGGCAGGGGAGTGGTCCTGTGCCGGCGCGCGGACGACGGCAGCGAGCCCCGGCCGCTGGTGGCCCACCTCGACCGGGTCATCGCCGTGCACGCCGGCGACACCGCCGTGTTCAGCCTGGACGGCACCGGCGCGCTCTGGCGCACGCCCATCGGCCACGGCGGGGACGCCTTCCACGTGGACGTCACGATCGCCGCCGCCAGCGCCCTGGCCGTGACGGGGGACGGCACGATCGTCGCCACGGGCGGCACCGACGGGACGATCCGCCTCTGGGACGGCCACACCGGCGACCGCGTCCGCGCGATCAAGGCCGCCGGCCGGATCACCGCCCTCGCCTTCGCCCCGGACGGCAGGACGCTGGCGATCGGCCACCTCGACGGCACCGTCGCCCGCTGCGACCTGACCGCCGCCCACGTCACAGCACTTCCTACGGTGGGCCGGCCGATTCGCACGGTGGCGGTGCGCGACGACGGCGTGATCGTCACCGGCGACGACACCGGGTTGATCCGCTGCCACCCGTGGGCGGGCGCGGGACCGGCGGTGGGCACGGCATCCGCGGTAGGCGCTGGATCCGTGGGCTCGGGATCCGTGGTGGGCACGCATGCGCCCGCCGCCGTCAAGGCGGTCGCCTCGCATGCGGACTGGCTGCTCAGCGCGGGCGCCGACGGGCTGGTCCGGCTCTGGGCCCGCGACTTCACCCGATCATCAGGCAGGAGTGGACAGGCGTGAACGAGGAGCAGTTCCTGACGCTGCTGGAGGAGGCCGACCCGCTCGGCACCCTGCCGGAGGCCGAGGAGGTCACGGTGGAGGAGGCGAAGAGGGCGCTGCGGCAGGCCTTCGACGACTTCGAGCGCTACGTCCACGAGGGCACCCCGCCGGGCACGCAGGACGCCGAACGGCAGGCGGCCACGATCGCCCTGCTCAGGACCGCACTGCTGGCCTCACTCGCCGCCCTGCGCACGCCGCAGCCCCGCAGCCGGCGCCCGCAGGATCGGCGTCCGCAGGAACGGGGCCCCGGCCTGCCGCTGCCCAGGATCCGGCTGCCGATCTTCTCGGAGCCGCCCCCGGCCCAGGAACGCGCCCAGGAGCCGCCGCGCGTACACGTCTCCACGCTGAGCGAGGCCGCCAAGAGCGCGTTCGCGGCGGCCCGCAGGCTCCTGGCCTCCGCCCAGCCGCCACCGCCGCAGAAGGTGATCCAGCCGTGGGCCGCCGACGCCGAGCTGATCGGCCACCTGCACCTGCTGCTCGGCGCGGAGCACACCCGGGACGGCGAGCTGGCGCTGGCCTACGTCGGAGACCTGCGCACCGCGCTGCGCCAGCGGCACGGCATCGACGTGGTGACGTACGACGGGCACAACGGCGAGCTGTTCGAGATCCACGACTGCGTACGTCCAGAAGACTCGGGCCGGACGAGACGACCGGCGCTCACCACGCGAGGAGAGCTGCTGCGCCGCGGCGAGGCGTTCGCGACGCTCCCGGAGCCCGATCAGGAGGTGCGGCCGGAGTCCGGCCAGGAGGGGGAGAGAAATGAGCAAGACGTCTGACGCCGTCGTCGTCGGCTTCGACCTCGGCCACGGGGAGACCGCCGTGGCGTGGGCGCACACGGGCAAGAACAGCGTGCCCAACGTGATCGACTTGAAGGGCCGCGGCGGCCGCCAGCACGTCACCGCCGTCGCCACCCTGCCGCCCGAAACTCTGCCACCCGACGCCCAGTCACCTGATGTCCAGCCAACGGTGCTGGTCGGTGAGGACGCCGTGTGGGCCAGGGACGTCGACCGGCTCTACCTGGCGTTCAAGTCGCCGCACGTCGACCGGGAGGAGGTCCGCCGCCCGGTGCAGCTGTTCGTCGGCAAGATCAGACAGGACATCGACGACATGCGCACCATACCCGCCGCCAAACGGGTCGAATGGGTCTTCGGCGCGCCCTCGGGCTGGGACCGCGCCATCATGGACGCCTACGCCCAGGTGCTCGCCGACGCCGTGCGCGGGCCGGTGACCGTGGTGCCGGAATCGCGCGCCGCCCTCCTGTACGCCAGGGACGCCGGCGAGGTGCGCGTGGACGTGGACCGGCTGCTCGGCTCGGTCCTCGTCACCGACCTCGGCTCCTCCACCACCGACTTCACCGCAGTGATCGGCCGCAGCGCGCGGCCGTTCGACTACGGCACCAGGCTGGGCGCGCACCTGATCGACAAGACCATCCTGGCCAGGGTCGTGGAACGGCATCCGGAACGGGCCCGGCTCGAAGAGGCGCTCGACGACACCACCGAACGCCTCAAGCTGGAGCTGCGCTGCCGGCAGGCCAAGGAGCAGTTCTTCCGCACCGACCCCGAGCGTTTCGTCCGCGACGCGAGGGAGATGATCGTGGTCACCCACCCGGTGTTCGACGCGGGCGGCAGGGTGCTCGTGGTGATCGAGCTGTCGGGCGCGGACATGGCGGAGGTCCTCGACACGCCGCAGCCGGCGCTGGAGCAGCGGTCGTGGCGGCAGGCGTACCGGGACGACCTGATCCAGGCCGCCGACGAGATGCCGGCGGACCCCGACGTGGTGCTGCTGACCGGAGGGGCCTCGCGGATGCGGTTCGTGCAGGAGATCACCAGCGAGGTCTTCGGCGACGACCGCGTGCTGCTGGGCGCGGAGCCGGAGGTGGCCATCGCGCGGGGGCTCGCCCTGGCCGGGCGCACCAGCGTACGGGCGGAGGGCTTCCGCAAGGACGTCAGGAAGCTGCTCGCGGGCGACCGGATCGAGTCGCTCATCGCCGACCGGCTGCCCGCGCTGACGGACGAGCTCGGCCGGGCGGCGGCCGACGGCATCACCGACCGGCACATCGTCGGCGCGATGCGCCGCTGGCGCAGCGGATCGATCAGGACGCTGAACGACGTCGCCAAGGAGGTCGCCGCCGGGGTGCACGGCGAGCTGACCGACCCCGACAACCCGACGATCACCAAGGTGGTCGTGGCCTGGCAGAACGACCTGCTGCCCGACATCAACGAGCTGACCAGGCCCGTGTGCGAGCGCTGGCACGTCCCGCCCGCGTCGATGGCGCTGAGCCCGATCCGGCTGAGCGGCTCGAAGGACTGGCGGATCAGCGTGGACGTCGGTCCGGCCACCAGCATGCTGACCGGCATCGCGGCGACCGTCGGGGTGGCGGTCGCGGGGGTGCTGGCGATGACGTTGTTCGGCGGCGGGGTGGCCATCATCGCCACCACCGGCCCGCTCGGCGTGATCATCGCGTTCGTGGCCGGCCTCTGGGCGCTGTTCGTCGGCATGGAGGCGGCGAAGGAACGGATCGGCGACGTCAACCTGCCCGCCATGGTCAGGGAGCTGCGCAGCGAGGACAAGCTCGTGGCCAAGCTGCGCGAGAAGGCCGCGGTCAACGAGGCGGCCCTCGCCACCAGCCTGGGCCGCCAGTTCGCCGCCGACGACGACGGCGACATCGCCCGGCAGCTCAACCAGTTGGTCGCCAGGGAACTGGAACGCCTGGCGGAGGAGGCGGAACTCCTGATCTCCTGACCCCGGCCCGTGATCGGCGGGAATCAGGCGCGGGCTCTGGTGGTGTCGTCGCCCCACGGCACCCGGGGCCGGCGCGCGTGGGCCTCGTGGTCGGCGAGCGCGCCCGCCAGGGCCGCGTCCACCTCGCGCAGGCGCTCGTCGATCCCGTCCAGCAACACCCGCGCCCGCTCCGCACCGGAGAGCTCCGTCCCGAGCCCCGTGCCCGGCCCGGCGCCGGATCCAGTACCAAGCCCCGCCCCGAGCCCGGCGAGGGCGTCGGCGATCTCCCTGTCGGCCCGCGCGTACGCCTTGGCCGACTCAAGCCGCTGCTCCCGCAGGTCGGCCAGCTCGGCGAAGCGGGCGGTGGCGGCCTCCGCGTCCGCCTCGGCCCGTGCCATCGCCTCCTCGGCCGCGCGGAGGGAGGACTGCGCCGTCGCGGCCCGTTCCAGGGACTCGCGCACCCGTGGCGTCAGCGCCGCCCGCCGTTCCTCGCTCAGCAGAAGCAGCTCCTCCGAGCCCGCGAACACGCCCTCCTCGGCCGCGGCGACCGGCGGGCCGATCTCGGCCAGCCGCCGCTCGATCAGGGCGCGCTGCGCCGCCAGCTCCCCGAGCGCCCCGGCCAGCCGCTCGGCCCTGCGCAGCCGGGTGACGTGCTCGGACAGCTCGGCGTGCTCGCCCACCGCCGCGCGCACCCGTTCCTCGTGCTCACCCAGCGCCTCGCGCCGGGCCCGCAGCGCGGACAACGACTCCCCGAGCGCCGCCAGGTCCTCCTGCCTGGTACGCAGGTACTCCTCCACGTCGGGCCCGGCGTCCGCCTCGGCGAGCAGCCCCGACATCGCGCCGGACAGGCCCGCGAGCTCGGTGACCGCGTCGTCGAGCCGGATGACGCCGTCCAGCGCCGCCACCGGGCCGCCGCCGGGCTCCGCGCGTTCGAGCTCGGCCACCGCCCACGCCGCGGCCCAGCGCAGCGCGTCGAGAGCGGCCTCCCTGCCGCCCGTCTCCACGGCCGCCGCGATCCGCCGCCTCAGTTCATCCATCGCCGTGCCGCTCCTCCAGTACGTACGCCGGCGCCGGACCGCCCCCGTCACCCCGTACGACGACGACCCCGCCACCGAGCCGATCCGGCCAGTACGTGACAGCCACCCGCCCCTCCGGCACCGGCGGCCCCGTAACGGTGGCTGGCGGCTCCACCTCCAGCGCCCGCCCCTCGGACAGCACCTCGACCACGGCCCTGACGCCCCGCCCGCCAGCCGCCACCGAGATCTCCCACGACCGCAGCAGCCCTCCGGCGACCCGCCGCCCGGCCAGCCGTACGGAAGAGTTCCCGGGCTCGCGCGCCCGCACCGTCCCCGCGGCGATCAGCGCCGCCCCCCGGGCGACGGCGTCGGCACCCACCTCGCGCACCCCACGCGGAAGGCGCCCGGCCGCGGACACCCCTTCCACCACGGCGGCCCGGCTCAGCGGCGGCACCCCGGCACCGCCCGCGACCACCACCTCAGGCTCCAGCCCCGGATGCCGGGACAGCAGCGCGGCCACGGCGTCGCGCAGGGCGGCCGCGACCGGCTCGAAGCCGTCGAGCACCTGCCCCGCCGTCAGCCGGGCCCGCCCCCCGGCCAGCAGCGGCTCGTAGACGGGCGTGGCGCGGTACCGGTCCAGCTCACGCGCCCGAGGCAGCACCAGCCCGGCCCGCTCGGGCCGCTCCAGCACCTCAATGCGCAGCGCGTGCGCGAACTCCTCCGAAGGATGCCCGTCCGCCAGCCGCCGCTCGTAGCACTCCACGCCGGCCCGCTCGGAGTCGGCCACGGCCACCTCACCACCCCCGGCCAGGCACAACGTCACACACACGGCGTCCGTACCGGCGTCGCAGACCGCGAAAACCCCCTCGCACCCGGCGACGGCCGCCTCCCCGTGCCCCAGGAAGACCGGCGGCGGCAGCCCGAAGCCGCCGAGCAGCCCGTCCAGCCGTTCCCGCTCCAGCGCGCCCCGCGCCCCGCCGTGCAGCCAGTGATCCGGTACGGCGCACACGAGCGCCCCCGCCGCGCCCAGCCCGCCCAGCAGCTCCGCCAGGAACCGGCCGTCGATCACCTCGGGCGACGGCACCGGCGCACCCGGCACGCCGTCAACGGCCGCCGCCGTCCACGCCGTGCCCACGGCGAGCCCCACCGCCGGATCGGGGTTACGAACAACCGTCACACAGCGATAGTAAATCGGAGGCCACCGGGCGCATCCGCGAAAAAGGGGGACGGTTCGGGTGAGCAGAGTTGTGCGGTTCAGCACCGACGAGGGGGCCGAGCTGCTGGTGGAGGTCGAGGACGACGCGTACGGCACCGCCAGGATCTCCCGCGGCGACGGCATCATCGACGCGGGCAAGCACCTGGAGGAGGTGCTGGACAAGACGCTGACCACGGTGAAGCCCGTGGTCGAGGCCGTACGCAGGCTCGCGCCGGACGCCCACGAGATCGAGTTCGGGCTGAAGCTCAACGCCCAGGCCGGCGTGATGGTGGCCAAGACCGCCATCGAGGGCCACTTCACGGTCAAGCTCATCTGGAACAGCCAGGCCCCATGACGCGCCCGCCCGACCCCGACCGGCCGCCCTGGCTGGTACGCGTCCGCGCCGCCCCCGAGGACCCGGCGGGCGAGATCGGGGCCGGCCTGCTCGCCGTGGGACGGCATGTCCTGACCTGCGCCCACGTCTGCGTGCCCGGTCAGCCGGAGGACGAGCCGCTGCCCGCCGAGCCGCCGGCCGTGCCGCTGGACGTCAGCTTCCAGTTCTGCGGCAACGTGCCGATCCAGGCCGTGGTGGCGCCGGGCGGCTGGTTCCCCGGGCCGGACATCGCCGTGCTGGAGCTGCTGGAGGAGCCGCCGGCGGACGCCGTCCCCGCCCCGCTCTGCACGGCCGGGGGGACGCGCGGGCACGACGTCACCGTTCACGGCTATCCGAGGGGTTTCGACCACGACGCCGTGCCGTCCAC
Source organism: Nonomuraea maheshkhaliensis (assembly GCF_039529435.1). Taxonomy (NCBI): domain Bacteria; kingdom Bacillati; phylum Actinomycetota; class Actinomycetes; order Streptosporangiales; family Streptosporangiaceae; genus Nonomuraea; species Nonomuraea maheshkhaliensis. The sequence goes on along the minus strand of NZ_BAAAMU010000002.1, from coordinate 239,879 downwards.
CGGCTTCGTCCAGGCGGTCACCGGCCAGGGCTGGCTGGCGCTGGTCTCCCGCGAGGGCATCAACCTGGAGGCGGGCTTCTCGGGGGCGCCGGTGTACGACCACGCGCTCGACGGCGTCATCGGCATGGTCGTCAGGCGGGTGGAGGCACGCAGGTCGGGAGATCCGCGTACCGGGTTCGCCATCGCCGCCGACGATCTGGCGGTCCGCCTGCCGGGGCTGCCGGGCGGGCTGCGCAGGCTATTCACCAGGCAGGACCGCGCCCGGGTCGAGGCGCTGACCACGCTCCCGCTGAGCGCCGGCGGCGAGCTGCCTCGGGTGCGCGACGCCGACGTGCACGACCTCGGCGTCACCGTGGCGCGCGGCGCCCGCGGGGACCCGCCCGTGTACGTGCCGCGCAGGCAGGTGGACGAGGAGCTGGCCGCGGCGCTGGCGCACCCGTTCGTGGTGGCCATGGGACCCTCGGCGGCCGGCAAGTCCCGCTCACTCGTCGAGCTGCTGCGGCGGGAGCGCCCGGACGCGGCGATCATCGTCCCGTGGGCCAGGACCGGCACGGTCGACGAGCTGTCCAAAATGACGCTGCCGCTGCCGCCCCAGGGCGCGATCATGTGGCTGGAGAACCTGGACGAGTTCCTCAGCGCCCAGAGCCTCAACACCGCCAGCCTCGACCGGCTGGCCGCGCACGACCCGCCGATCACGGTCGTCGCGACCATGCGCGGCACGGTCTACCGCACCCTCGTCGCCCAGAGCACCCACGTCGCCAAGACGACGGAGGCGGTGCTGACCAGGGCCGCGCAGGTGGAGGTGCCGGCCGCGCTGGCCGAGGAGGACCGGCCGCGCGCCGCCGAGCTCTACCCCGACGACGACTTCACCGAACGGGGAGTGGGCGAGGTGCTGGTCGGGGCCCGGCAGCTCGAAGTCCACTACCGCTACCCCGACTCCAGGGAGGGCCTGGCCGTGCTCCAGGCGGCCATCGACTGGAGCAGGACCGGCGTGCGCACGCCGATCGGCGAGCAGGCGCTGCGCGAGGTGTCGGCCGCCCGCCTCGCCGAGGAGCTGCCCAACGCCGACCCTGACGCCGCCTTCGCCGCCGGGCTCGCGTGGGCGCTGGAACAGCTCGACGGCAACGTTCACCCCATGCTGCGGGTACGGGCGCCCGGCGGCGGGGTCGCGTACCGGCCGCACAACTACCTCGTCGCGCTGGCCTCCGGCGACCGCGACGTGGTCACCGCGCGGCCGATCGCCTCGGCCGCCTGGGAGCGGGCCGTGGCGGAGGCGCCGGACGAGGACCTGCTGACGCTCACGTACACGGCGTTCGTCCAGGGGCAGCCAGGCGTGGTCAGGCAGGCGGCCGCCAGGGCGCGGGAGATGGCGGGCGAGCCGGAGATCAGGGCGTGGGCCACCGTGCTGCTCGGCTCGGTCGAGGGGCTGGAGGGCGACTTCGCGCGGGCCCGTGAGCTGCTGGAGGAGGCGCAGGTCTCGGGGATCGCCGAGGTCGTCACGCTGGCGGCGTACGAGCTGGGGCCGCTGCTGCTCAACATCGGCGACATGACCCGCGCGGCCGAGGTGCTCGAACCGCTCTTCGACGATCCGGACGCGCCACCGGGGCTGCTGGCCGAGGTCCAGCTCGCCATGGTGCGCATCAGGCAGGGACGGCAGGACGAGGCGATCGAGCTGCTGACGGAGGCCGCGGCCGCGGACGATCCGCGACCGGCCGAGACCGGCGTGCGCAAGTCGGCCGTCGAGCCCGGACGCCAGCACGGCCCCGGCAACGAGCGCGAGCGCAGGTTCCAGCGGTTGCGCGACGAACACGCCGGCGCGGGCCGTCCCGACGGGCCAGGGCTGCTCTCCGGGGAGCGGCAGGAGATGTTCCAGGCGCTGCGCGGCGCGGGGGAGTCGCTGGCCCCGCTGCTCGCGCGCACGCTGCTCAGCGGCCTGCTCGTCGACAGGGGCGAGATGACCGACGCGCGCCGGCTGCTGGAGTCGGTCGCCGAGTCGCAGGACCCGCGCGTGCTGCCGCTGCTGCACGCGGCCATGGGCGGGCTGGCCCTGGTGGAGCAGGACTTCGACACCGCCAGGGACCTGCTCGGGCAGGCGGCCGCCTCCGGCCACCCTGGCGCGGCCCCCGCCGCCCGGCTGGACCTCGCCGACCTCGCCTACCGGGAGGGTGACGCCGGGACCACGCGGGAGCTGCTGGACGCGATCGTGGCCGAGGGCCACCCCGACTTCGCCCCGCGCGCGAGCAGCCTGCTCGCCAACCTGCTCGCCCTCCAAGGGGACTTCGCCGGCGCGCGGGACGCGTACCAGGCGGCCGTCGACGCGGGCAACGCCTACTGGTCGCCGATGGCCAAGATCGAGCTGGCCGTCCTGCTCGCGCAGCAGGACGCCGAGCAGGCCCCGCGCTCGCGGCTGCTGCTCGAAGAGGTGATGGCCGAGGAGCATCCCGACCACGCGCCCCGCGCCGCCGACCTCCTCGGCGACCTGCTCAGCGGCCTGGGGGAGACCGAGGGCGCGCAGGCGGCGTACCGGCGGGCCATCGACTCCGGCAACCACTACTGGGCGCCCATGGCCAGGCTCGACCTCGCCGCCCTGCTCGGCCGGCTCCCCTGGCCGCAGCCGCCCACGGTCGAGACGCTGCTCAACGAGGTGGCCGGGGCGCCGAACCCCGACCACGGCCCGCGCGCCGCCGAGATGCTCGGCGAGCTGATGATCGAGCTCGGCCGCCCGGACGAGGCCGAGCGGCGCTTCCAGGAGGCCATCGAGCGCGACCACCCGTACTGGTCGCCGCTGGCCCGGATCGGCCTGGCCGCCGTCCGCGCCGACCAGGGGCGCGACGAGGGCGTCCTGGACCTGCTCGAAGCGGCCGGCGGGGCGGGCGACGCGCAGATCTCCGCCGTCGCGCTGCTGCGCCGCGCCGCCCTGCTCCTCGACGCCGGCCGGACCGAGGAGGCCGACGCCGACCTGAGCGCCGCCGCCGGGTCCACGCTCACCGAGTTCGCCGCGCTGGCGCTGGTCGAACAGGCCAAGCTGGCGGTACGGGACGGTGACCTCCAGCGCGCAGTGGCCCGCCTCGAAACCATGCGGGAACGGCTCGCCTCCCTCGGCACGCCGACGTCCCGTACCCGCGAGCTGGGCCTGCCGGAGGGGACCGGGTTCGCCTACCTGCGGGCGTGCGACTTCCTGCACGACATGAACGAGATGGACACGGCGGGCGAACTGCTCGAAGAACTGCTCGCCCGGCCGCCCGCGACCCTGGCGCCCGGCCTCCTGCCCGCCGCGCAGGCGCGGCTCGGGCGGATCCGGTACATGGAGGGCCGCTTCGACGAGGCGCGGGCGCTGCTGTGGCAGGCGCTGGCCGGGGACGTCCCGTACGTGATGCCGATGGCGCGGGCCTACCTGGCCAGCCTGTTCATGAAGCAGGACAAGCTCAGTGCCGCCGCCGAGATGGTAGAGCCGCTGGTGCGGGAGGGGGACGCCGAGTACCGGCCGTTCGCGATGGCGCTGCTGGGGCGGATCAGGGTGGTGACGGGGGCGTACGAGGAGGGGCGGGAGCTGCTGGAACGGGCGTTGGCGGAGACGGTGGAGGCGGGGGACGAGGACGCGGCGGCGGAGATCCGCGACAGCCTCGCCGTCCTCTCCACGGCCCGCCCACCCGCCGCCGCCCCCGCTGCCGAGCCCGACCCGACTCGAACCTTCGGCCAGACTCCAGCCCTCGACCAGGCCCACGATCCGGCGCGGACTCTTGACCGGGCTCCCGCTTCAGATCCGGCCCCTGCGCCGGACCCGGCCACCCCCGTGCCACCTTCGGCCACCGGCGATCTCGTGCCAGGGGCGGTCGGCGGGCAGGCGCCGGCCTCGGCTTCGGCGGTGGGGCTGGCGGCGGAGGTCAAGCTGCGGCTGGGGGAGGTGGCCTCGGCGCGAGGGGACGCCGAGGAGGCGGCCTGGTGGTTCGGCGAGGTCATCGACGGCGCCGACCCGGCTGCCCGCGACCTCGCCCGCCTCGCCCTGGCCACCCTCCGATACGAGCAGGGCGACCTCGACACCGCCGCCGACCTCGCCCGGCCCCTGGTCACCGCGCACGGCGAGGTGTCCGCCCGGGCCGCAGCCCTGCTCACGGAGATCGCCGACCTCCGCTGCTTCCACCTGCGCGCCGGCGGCGGACCACCGACGAGGTGACCAGCCGGGCGACCTCAGCCCGGTGGCCCCGCTCTACGTGGCCCCGGCGCTCCGGTACGCCGGCCGCGGCGGCCGGGCCGTGAGCCGGCGGTAGAGCGTCGTCGGCCCCGGCCAGTTGTTGGTGACCCGCCCGTCGGCCGTCTTGTACCAGCTCTGACACCCCGCACCCCACACCATCCGCGACATCGCCGAGTCGAGCTGCCGCCGCCAGGCCGCCATCGCCTCGGGCCGCACCTCGATGGGCCCGTGCTCGGCCAGGTACGGCAGGCACGCCATGATGTGGTTCGCCTGGCATTCGATCATGAAGACGATGGAGTTGTGCCCGAGGTTGGTGTTGGGCCCGTACAGCATGAACAGGTTGGGGAAGGCCGGCAGCGAGATGCCCAGGTAGGCCTCGGCGCCGTCCTTCCACCGCTCCTCCAGGGAGAGACCGTCGCGTCCGATCACCTCCATCGGCGCGAGGAACTCGGTGCTCCTGAAGCCGGTGCCGTAGACGATGGTGTCGACCTCGTACGAGCCTTCGGTGGTCTCGACGCCCCCTGGCGTGATCCGGACGATCTTGTCGGTGACGAGTGACACATTGGGCCTGGTCAGGGCCGGATAGAAGGAGCTGTCGATGACCACCCGCTTGCACCCGGGCGGATAGTCGGGCGTGAGCCTGGCCCGCAGCTCGGGACCGGGCACCTGGTCGCGCAGGTGGCGCAGCGCCCGCTGCTTGAGCAGCCCCTCGCTCCAGCCCTGGGCCAGCGCGGGGTAGAGGGTGCCTTCCGCGTAGCGGTAGATCCATTCGCGGTACGCGCGCTGCAGCCCCGGCACGTAGTGGAAGGCGAACCTGACCAGCGGCCCGAATGTGGCGTCCGGCTTGGGGATGACCCAGTTGGGCGTGCGCTGGAAGACGTGGAGGTGCCCCGCCCGTTCGGCGACGCGCGGGATGAACTGAGCCGCCGACGATCCGTTCCCGATGACCGCGACACGCCTGCCGGTGAGGTCGTGCTCGTGGTTCCAGCGGGAGGAGTGGAACGAGACGCCCTCGAAATCCGACATGCCAGGAATGTCGGGCATCCGGGGCCGGTTGAGCTGCCCCACCCCCATGACCACCACGTCGAACCGCTCCGTCCGCTCCCCGCCGTCCTCTGTGGCCGTGGTGACCTGCCAGCCCGAGCCGTCGAACTCCGCCCGCCTGACCTCCGTACGGAACCGGATCCTGTCCCTGACGCGGTACTTGTCCGCGCAGTGTTCGAGATAGCCGAGGATCTCGGGCTGCTCGGGATAGCGCCGCGTCCAGCTTGAGTACTTCTCGAATGAGTACGAGTACAGATGTGAGGGAATGTCGCACCCGGCCCCCGGATAACTGTTGTCCCGCCAGGTGCCGCCCAGATCACCGGCCTTCTCGAAGACCGTGTACGACCGGATGCCGGCGCGTTCGAGCCGGATCGCCATGCACAGCCCACCGAACCCCGCACCGACGATCGCCACGCTTGGTGCCATGCCGTCCTCCCGCCTCAAGTCAGGATCCACTTACGTTACGCCGAACCCCGTTCTGAAGACACCCCCGCGAACCCGGCGGACCGGTAGTCTGCGCAGGTGGCTGCTGTGACGTTGACGGACGTGATCGAGGTGCTGGAGGCGGCCTACCCGCCCGGCCGGGCGGAGTCGTGGGACGCGGTGGGGCTGGTCGGCGGAGATCCGGCCCAGGAGGTGCGCCGGGTGCTGCTCGCGGTCGACCCGGTCGCCGCCGTGGCCGAGGAGGCGCTCGACTGGGGGGCCGACCTGATCGTCACCCATCACCCCCTCTACCTGCGCGGCACGACGACCGTCGCGGCCACCACGCCGAAGGGCCGCCTGATCCGCGCCCTGATCAAGAACGACGTCGCCCTCTACACCGCCCACACCAACGCCGACGTCGCCAACCCGGGAGTCTCCGACGCCCTGGCCAGAGCCGTCGGCCTCGTGGGTGACCTGGTGCCGCTCAAGCCGTTCCCGGACGACCCGTGGCGCGGGCTGGGCCGCATCGGGGAGGTGGCCGAGGGCATGACGCTGGGCGAGTTCGCCGCGCAGGCGGCCAAGGGCCTGCCGCGAACGTCCGCGGGCCTCCGGGTGGCGGGCGAGCTGTCCCGCCCGGTCGCACGCGTGGCGGTCAGCGGGGGAGCGGGCGACTCGCTGCTCGCCACGGCCGCCGCCGCGGGCGTCGACGTCTTCCTGACCGCCGATCTGCGGCACCATCCGGCCAGCGAGTTCGTGGAGTCCGGCGGCCCCGCGCTGATCGACGCCGCCCATTGGGCCACCGAGTGGCCCTGGCTCGACAGCGCGGCGTCCATCCTGCACGCCAGTGGCGTTACCGTTGAGACGCGTGTCTCCGCCACGGTCACCGATGCTTGGACAAGAGGATATTGATCATGAAAGCAGCCCCCGAGGCCCAGAAGCGACTGCTCGACCTGGCAGAGCTCGACTCCGTGATTGACCGGCTGGCCCATCGCCGCCGCACCCTTCCCGAGCTGGCCGTGATCGACGAGAAGTCGAAGCTGCACGCCAGGCTCGCCACGCAGGTGATCGAGGCCGAGACCGAGGCGGGAGACCTGGCGCGCGAGCAGACCAAGGCCGAGAGTGACGTCGAAGCCGTGCGCACCCGGGCCGACCGCGACCAGAAACGCCTCGACTCCGGCGCCGTGACCTCGCCCCGCGACCTGGCGAGCCTCCAGTCCGAGATCGTCTCGCTGCACAAGCGCCAGGGCGACCTGGAAGAGGTCGTGCTGGAGATCATGGAGCGCAGGGAGGCCGCCGACACCAAGGTGACCGACCTGGTGGCCAAGCGCGACGAGGTCCGCGCCGAGCTCTCGGCGGCCGAAGACCGCCGCGACGCCGCGCTCGCCGAGATCGAGAAGGAGACGGGCGAGGTCCAGGGCCGCCGCACGGGCGTCGCCGGCGAGATCCCCGCCGACCTGCTCAAGCTCTACGAGAAGCTCAGGGAGCAGTACGGCGTGGGCGCCGCCATGCTGCACGGCGGCCGGTGCCAGGGCTGCAAGGTGGCCCTGTCCATCGCCGAGATGAACCGCATCAAGGCCGCTCCCCACGACGAGGTGCTCCGGTGTGAGGAGTGCCGCCGCATCCTCGTCCGTACGGCAGAGTCAGGCCTGTGACCTCCTACGTCATCGAGGCGGACGGCGGCTCGCGGGGCAACCCCGGGCCGGCCGGCTACGGCGCGGTCGTCAAGGACGCCGCCGACGGCCAGGTGCTGGCCGAGGCGGCCGAGGCGATCGGCGTCACCACCAACAACGTCGCCGAATACCGCGGCCTGATCGCGGGCCTCCAGGCCGTGCTCGACCTGGGCGGGGACGGGTCGGCAGTGGCCGTGAGGATGGACTCGAAGCTGGTCATCGAGCAGATGGCCGGCCGCTGGAAGATCAAGAACGAGGGCCTGCGCCCGCTGGCGGCGCAGGCCGGGTCGCTGGTCAGGCGGCTGCGCGTGACGGAGTGGACCTGGATCCCGCGCGAACGCAACAAACACGCCGACCGCCTGGCCAACGAGGCCATGGACGCCGCCGCCAAGGGCCTCACCTGGACGGCGGGGGGCACGTCGGGGGACGACGGCGCCGCCAAGCCCGACAGAAGTACTGGCACGGCCAAGAAGGCGACGCAGACCGACACGGGACCCCAGCCCTCCACAAAGGGATCGAGTAAGTCGGCGGGCCAGACCGATCTCCTCGACACCGGCCTGTCCGGCCCCACGGCCTCCCTGGCCTCCGCCCAGCAGAAAGCCAGACCCACGAACACGACGGCCACCGGAACCGGTACCGGCTGGGCCCCGCCTGCCCGAGTTGCCACTTCCCTGCTCCTCCTCCGGCACGGCGAAACCCACCTTTCCCTCGAACGACGCTTCTCAGGCCGTGGGGACGCCGAACTCACGGCCGCCGGCCTCGCTCAGGCATCCGCAGCAGCGGAACGGCTGTCACGGGATCCGTACCGGCTGGACGTGATCGTCACCTCCCCGCTCAAGCGCGCCCGCCAGACCGCGCAGGCGGTCGCCGCCCGCACCGGCCTCGACGTGGACGTGTGCGAAGACCTCAGGGAGGCCGATTTCGGCGCCTGGGAGGGCCACACGTTCACGGAGGTGCAGCGCCGCTGGCCCGCCGAACTCGCGGCCTGGCTCGCCGACCCGGAGGTCGCCCCGCCGGGCGGCGAGAGCTTCGCCACGACCGCCCGCCGCGTCGAGGCGGCCAGGGAACGGCTGGCGGAACGGCACGAGGGCAAGACGGTGCTGGCGGTCTCGCACGTGACGCCCATCAAGCTGCTTCTGCGGCAGGCCCTGCTGGCGCCGCTGGAGTCGCTCTACCGCATGCACCTCGACCTGGCCTGCCTGTCGCTGATCGAGTACTACGCGGACGGCCCGTCCGTGGTGAAGTCCTTCAACGACACCTCCCACCTCCGCTGACGGACGCCGTGCCGGAGCTCCACCCGGCGCGGCAGACCGGGGATCGGCCGAAATTTGATACCCTTCCGCAGACGAGTCGGCCGGGCGACCGCGTCGGGCCTCATCAGGCCCGCCGAGGAAGGTCCGGGCTCCACAGGGCAGGGTGGTCGGTAACGCCGACCCGGGGTGACCCGCGGGAAAGTGCCACAGAAAGCAGACCGCCTTCCGGCCTGGCCGGGAGGTGAGGGTGAAAGGGTGGTGTAAGAGACCACCAGCGCCCACGGTGACGTGGGCGGCTAGGTAAACCCCACCCGGAGCAAGGTCAAGAAGGGACGCTCTCCGGAGCGTTCCGCGCGCGACGTTCGAGGGCTGCCCGCCCGAGCCGCGCGGGTAGACCGCTTGAGACCGCCGGCAACGGCGGCCCTAGATGGATGGTCGCCCCTTCGCGAGAAGGACAGAACCCGGCCTACAGGCCGACTCGTCACCCCATCCTCCTTCTGACCTGGCGTGGAACAGCCGGTATGCATGGAGCAGGGCACATTGGGGGCACTCTGGCCTGACGCTCGAGGGCCCGGCACGGGTTACATCTACTACCGGATGGGTCTACAGATGCCGGCTGGGCGCCTCCTTACGCGAAGGTAAGGTCCGTGGGCGCCCCTGGAAGAGTGGGACCCGCAGGCGTACTGTCACATCGAATAAGCGTTCGATCCTTCGGGATTCCCGTGATCGCTAAAGAAGGATGTCCCCTTCAGGCAACCCCTGTATGCGTGCTGCAAGCATCAATAGCCGTCTCTCTTCGCATCGAAACCAGCAGCAAACTACACCACGGAGTAGGAAGGCATGAACGAGGAATTCCTCCCGGCCGGTTCTGTTTCGCATGATGACCCAGCGGTCGAACGGGCCATGGCAACAATTGATGGGCTAGAACCCGCTGAACAGAGGGAGCTCCTACGCAGCACCTGCCGTGCCATGCTGGCCTTTCAGCGGACCAAGGATATTGACCACCTAGTGCATTTCGCTAACAATCTCCTCGCGACCATTCGTCTCCGCGGCATTCCTGACTATGTCGAAGCGGTAAGGAGTGCTCCCAAAGATCGCGTGGCCTCGGGTGGGTCGCTGGACATCGATGAGGTGCTCAACCGACTCATGGAGTAGCCATGGCGGAGCTACGGCTCCAGGCGGGAAGCGATCGGGTACTCGCGAAATGGTGGAACTCGGATAGCTGCAAGGAGGGAGATCACCAACTTGTGGCAAAGGTCCTCAAAGACATCCGAACTGGAGACTGGCGGGGTCGGTGGTACTGGACCGAAGATATGGCCGACGATCCAACCATCCTTCGGCCGATATCCATCTGGCCGCGAGAAAACTTAGTGATGACGATTCGGTTTTGGCCGGCCGAAGATACATCTGAGGTCGAAATAATCAGAATTCTCGATCTGGTCGACCTGCCCGAAAGTGGCCTCCGGGAAGAGGTTTGATCGTCATGGCTGAGACGATCGCGGTGACCGAAGCTCCTGGAAAAGCACCTTATCCATAGCAGTGCGTGCACGCTGTGATGCTTCAGGTACCAGGTGACCGTACAGGTCCACGGTCGTGGTGATGGACTCGTGGCCCAGCCACCGTGACACTTCGGAGATGGGCACGCCCTCAGCCAGCGCCGTGCTGGCGAAGGTGTGTCGCAGATCGTGGAACGTCATGTCCGCCGGTACCTTGGCCGCGAGGATCGCAGGCTTGAGGATGTCGGCGTTGAAGTAGTCGCGCCGGATCAGGTTGCCGCGCGAAGTCCGGAACAGCGCGTCCTTGGGCTTCCGCCGGTCGATGTGTTCCGCCAGGGCGTCGGCGAGCACGGCCGGCATCGGTACGTCACGCACGGAGGCCCGGGTCTTCGGCGGAGCCAACACCGGGCGCCGGTCGATCACTACAACCTGCCGGTCCACTCGCAGCATCGCTCCCTGGAAGTCCAAACGATCGCCAGCCAGGCCGAATGCTTCCCCTTGCCGCAGGCCGGCCGCGGCTCCCAGGAGGATCAGCGGCGCGAACTCGGGTCGCATCGCGCGGTATAGCGCGATCACCTCGGCGGGGGAGAGGAGTCGGATCGTGGTTTTGTCCGCCTCGGGCAAGCGAATGTCGACACAAGGCGAACGACGGATCATAGCGTCCCGTACGGCGCCGCGTATGATGCTGGAGAAGATCACGTAGATAGTCTCGACCGTACGCGGAGCCAGGCCCTTGGCGTGCAGGTCCTTTACCCAGCCCTGGACGGCCGTGGGTCGTATGGCAGCCAGCGGCACCAGGCCGAACATCGGGTTGATGTGATTCTTCAGATGCCCCGCGTAAGTCGTCACGGTCCCAGGCTTGTGCAGCCGAGACGCCATCCACGTTTGCGCATAAACCTGAAAGCGTGTCTGCCCGAGTTTGGGATCGATCCACTCACCACGAGGTTCGTCAGCACGGCGCGTCACGTCGAAGCGGTCGGCATCGGCCTTCCGCTCGAAGTTACGTTTCCGCTGCTCACCCTTCTCATCCCGATAGCGGACCTGCCAGCGCGCCCCCTGTCCGTGCTTGGCGGTCGGCACCCGCTTGTGCTCGGTGCATTTGGCTTCGCCCGGTTCTGGCCGGGACTTGTGCCACTGGTCATAGACCGTCAAGGCTGCTCCCGAAGCCATGCCTTGACCTCTTCCGGCAAGTAGCGCACATGCTTCCCCGCGCGATGGCCAGGAGGACCGATGCGACGACTACGCCACTGGTAAAGCGTGCCCACGGGCACCTGCAAGAATTCGGCTACTTCGTCGATCGTCCACGTCCGGTCCTCGGTGATCACGTCTTTCCCTCCCTCAGTGAGGTGGCCAAGGCGCTTTCCCCAGCGCTGTAGCCCTGGCCGGCGAATCGCCAGTGGGTGAGCACGAGCGTGGTGTCGTCCTCTTCCGGCATCAGGCCCGCCGCGCGCAGCTGCTCATGCCGGTATTCGGTACGTTCCTGCCGAATGGCGCCGAGCGTGGTCGAGTAGGACCGGGACCGGGTGGAGAAGTGACCACGGAACCCGAGCATGTGAGCCCACTTGCGCAGCCGTAGGCCGGTCAGCTCGGGATGGGTGCCGGGGTGGCCCAGCTCCCAGGCTGTGCGGATCAGCCGGGCGGCGTGGGCAGTGGCGCCGCGCTCGTGCAGGTGGGTGAGATCGTGTTCATGGATGCGGCGATCGAGCGTGCCGGAAGACTCGGCGGCTTTGGTGGCGTATTTGGCGATATAGCCAGCCACAGCCTGCTCTGACAGCTGGCCGGCGAGGTCGCTCCCGTGGATCGGCTGGACGTCGACCTGGCGGCCCCAGACGAGATGCCGCGTCGGCTGGCCGAGCGTGGGCGCGTTGAGTTTGACGGCGGTAGCGGCCGAGCGGATCGCGTCGTCGAGCAGCTGCACGGTGGCCCAGTGCGGCGGTTCGAGGACGTCGGCCGGATCGGTGGTCCGGGCATCGAGACGGATCACGGCGTGGAAGTGCACGACGCCGCGGGCCTGGTACTCGGCGACTTTGGCGAAGGAGACCCGAACCGCCTTGTTGAACGCGATCTGGGTCAGGCCGGCCGAGGCGGCCAGGCGGCGCCGCAGGTAGGTGGTGAAGCGACGCCAGAGATCACCGGCGTGCGCGTTCCACAGCACGTGCCCGATGTAGTCGTAGGCGTCCGGGTCGAGCGGTTGCCCGATTCTGGTGTCGTCGGCCTTGTGGCGCTGGAAGCAGGCCAGGCCGGTACGGCGGGGGTGGCAGACCTGAGGCTTGCCATCTCTTCCGGGACCGCGATGCACTGGCCCGAACGAGGGCGCGGTCAGGGTGGCGAACACCTTCGGGTGCTCGCGGACGGTCGTCGGCACGCCCTTGGCTCCGCCGAGGAGACCGGCCCGGATCAGATGGTAGGTGTCGCGGCGGTAGAGCTCGGAGCAGGACGGGCAGCGGGAGGCGCGCCGGTTGCCGCACCGGATGAGCAGTTGCCCGTGGGGCTCGTTGTCGGTGTGGTAGTGGGACAGGACTTCGCCGGAGATGGCGTTCAGGGTGAGGCTTTCGCCGGTCAGCCGGACTGGTTCCGCACAGCCGCGCAGGCGGTGGACGCGGTCCAGCCAGCGGGCCAGGTTGGTGCTCGAATGCCGGGCCAAGTCGCGCACGACCGGCCCGGCCAGTTCGGCGAGCGCCCCCGCGTCGCTCACTGAATGATCCTCCTCACGTCGACGATGACGGTGTGTGTACGGCAGGCCGCGCACTGCTGATCGGCGGGCAGCCGTCGAGCGCAGGCAAGTAACCGTGTCTGGCCGCAGCCGCGGATGGTGACCGGGTGCTCACACCGGCCGCTTCGGTCATGGCCTACTACCTGCCGTGCCACACTCCACGGGAGGTCAGCGCCACGGGCGTACGTCTCGATGACGCGGACGCGATACTGGTTGGCCATCAATGGCGATGTCTCCTTTGCGATCTCTAAGCCATGACGGTCCGGGCACCCGCCCAGCGGGACGAACTGGGCAAGCTGGGCGGGCACCCGCAACCTCAGCCGTCGCGATCAGTCGAGGAACTCGGCGTCGTTGTCGGCCTGCTCCAGACAGGCCGGGCAGTCGCCGCAGCCGTGCCAGGAGCCATCGATGAACTCGGGATCGCAGTTCTCAAGCGGTTCGGGCATGGTCAGTCCCTCCCTTCGGAGTGGAGCGATTGATCTCAGCCGTCGCGATCAGTGGAAGGTGACCCAGAACGAGTAGCGGCAGTTCGGGCAGCCGACCTGGAGCCCGTGTTCGCCTACCAGCAGCGCTTGGAAGCGCGCGAGCCGGGTTTCGTAGCGGCAGCCGGGGCAGGTCACCCGTTGGTCGTTGACGCCGGTCGGTGTCGACATGGTGGTGGCCCTCCCTTCTAGCGATCGCATTTGGGGCAGGTCTGGGTCCGGACGTACAGGTAGCCGCGGCAGATCGAGCACCGAGGCAGGGGCCGCGGCGGAGGGAGTTTCCTGCTCACCCGAACCAGCGCCCCAGGCCCTTGCCGCGGGCGCCGGCCTGTCGCAGGGCGTCCTCACGCAGCCGCTTGGCCTTCCTCGTGCCGACGGCGGTCTGCAGTTCGGCATCAGCCTTACGCCGCTCTGCGGCGGTCACGCCGTGGCCGTTGGCGGCACGGGCCAGCTCGTTCAGCTCGTTGGCGTTCTGCGTCCTGGCCTTCAGCTCGGCCAGCTGCGCGGCGCTCATCCGCCCTCTCATCGCTGCGCCCCCCGAGCCTGCTCGCGCTCGATACGCTCCGCCTCTTGCTGGGCGAGGAGCTCGTCGTAGGCGTCGCGTACGGTCTGGGGCTCACCGCCGGGCCAGATGCCCGGTTTGCCAGGGTGGAAGATCTGCGTCTTTGCTGCCATCGTGGAGTTCTCCCTTGTGGAGCCTCCAGGGCCGGGAATCTTTGCCGGATGAGCGGCCTTGGAGGAATCTTCGTCGTCTGTCTTCGTTGAAGCTGATCGGTGCTCACGTTCGGCTCCAGGGATCGCTAACCGTCCTGGTCGATCTCGTCGAACATGGCTTCCTCGCGGGCCTTTAGATCGGCCTGCGCTTCGGTGAACGCTTGCCGGCGAGCCTGGGTGAGGCTGTAGCCGTTCTGCTCACGGAGCTGCCTGACGCGCTGGTCGAAGTTCATGGCTGTCTCCTCCCTTCGGCTGCTTCAGTCGTTGACGTGGTTGTCGATGCCGGTGCCGGTGCAGTCGCGGCAGGTCTGGTTCTCGCCGTCGATGCCGGTGCCGTTGCAGGTGCAGCACTGGAAGGCCCAGAGCGCCATGGCTTCCTCCTCTGTGGCTCAGAGCCGCGGTTACCGCTTCGGCCGAATCTCCGTGATCATCACGTTCTCGCTGGTGAACGGGAGGTCGTCGTAGAACGCCTCCTCGTGAGGAGCGGCGTTGACCTCGATCTGTTCGCCGTTCTTGGTGTGGATCGTGACCTTCGACATGGCAGTCATCCCTTCGTCTGGGGCCGGTCGCCCCGGGCACCCGCCCGATGAAGGGGGAGACACCGGGCGAGCACCCTGGGCGGTCGGTCACAGCGGTAGGGGATGTGCGCTGAGCCGGTCCATCAGCGCGTCACCTTCGTTCGGGTTTGCCGAGGTCGGTCCACCAGCACTGGTCTGCCTCGCAGGTGATCGATGGCGGCGTGCTGCTACTGGTGGGAGTCGTGGCCGAGCCGGTGGGAGCCGGTGCGGCCGGGTCACTCTCGCCGAAACCGCCGGACAGACCCAGCGCAACGAGTGCCACGCCACCGACGGCCAGCAGCGCAACCGTGCCCCTGAACGTCCGGCCCTGCTCAGGCAGGTAAACGCTCACGTCGTCACCGCCCCTTGGTAACTCAGGGCCGCGGTGTACTCGTTCATGGCTTGCTCGCTGATCGCGATCGCGCGGTAGGTGATCGGCCCGAAGTCCCGTGCCGTCTGGTAGTGCGTGCCGCCGCTCGTGGGTGCGCCGATGAGCTCCGCCACCCGGTCCACCTTCGCGTGCTGCTGCCGTTCGGTGCCGCTGGCGTGCACGCTGACCGTCTCGCCGTAGCTCGGGACGGGCACCTTGGGGTTGTCAGCCAGGAACCGCGCCAGCGCGCGCAGCCCGGCGATGAACTCGGCACGGACGGTTGAGTCGGTGGTCATCATCAGGGGATCTCCTCATCTGTCGATGTCGGTCGGAATTGATGTCTCAGTCGCCGTCCACGCCCAGCTGGTCCACCAGTGCGGCGGCCAGTTCCGGGGCGACGTTCATCCGGGTGCGCAGCACTTCAGTGGGAATCCGCCTGCCGTGAGCGGCCTCGTACTCGGCGGCTACGCGGCGCGCGTAGCCCACCAGCGCAGGCGCCGGCAGTGGCCCGTCCTTATCCGGGACAGCAGGAGTAGGCGGACCCTGTTCGAGCTGCGGAGGCGCCTCGTTTTCCAGCGCAGCCTTCAGCTGCTCACGCTGCGCAGGTTCCTCCTCTGCCGGAGCCTCCTCGTACGCGGGCACGATCGGGCGAGCGCGGACCGCCACCGCGTCAGATTTGGGATGACTAGCTCGGCGCTCCAACATCGACATGGCGATGAGGAACGCTCCGGCCGGTGTCGCCGCGAGAATCCAGCCCCAGCTGGTTTTCGGAGCTTCGGCCAGGTTCGCGGCCAGGGTCAGCACGATCCCGCCGGCCAGTACCAGAGCAGGCCACGACAGCAGCCCGCGGCGACGCCGGCCGGTGCGCTTGTCGCGCTGGATCTCCCGGGCAGCCATCACGCACAGCAGGTCGATACAGACGGCCACCGCCCACGCCCGCCAGCCGTGCTGGCCATACTTGCGCGCCAGGCTGGAGATGTGATCGAACGATCCGACAGCCGCGATCACAGCCAGGACCGTCACCGGTGCCGAGTCGACCACCACCGAGCGGAGCCGGTTCATCGCGCGCTCTTTCACGTTGATACTCCCGAATTAGGCATGGATCAGGTAGGGACATGGCGTGATCACGGCTCACGTCAGGCCACGGGGAAGAAGGTCCGCTCTGCAGCCGAGGTTGCGGCTACAGCCACACGGTCCAGCGGTCCTCGCACGTCCGGCAGAAGTAGTCGACCCGCAAGACGTCCCGGGCAAACCGGCTGAGGCCGACGCTGGTCACTTCGTTGTCGCTGCTGCCGCAGGTCTCGCACACGACGTCATCGAGCTGCAACTTCACCTGGCCTCCTTTCCGGCTAGACGGGCATGTCCTCAAGGTCGGGTTCGGTGAACTCCTCCACCGCCCGCTCCAGCTCCGTCGCGTCGGCCACCTCGATCGCCGGTCCGCCAGTCAGGAGCGCCCACGATGGAGCCAGCTCCGCGTGCTCCTCAGCTGCTGCTTCGGCTTCCTCCTCGGTGACGTGCACCGAGCGCTCCATATGCCAGCGGCTATCAGCCCCCAGCACCACCGCCGTGCCCGGCCGGTCCGCAGAGATCTGCCGAGCCGCCGCTACTGCGCGGGAGTCCATGTCGCCCAGGCACATCTTGGCCGTCTCGTCGTCGTTGACCATGTGGCATATCCGGCCGGTCAGCTGCGCACGCAGCGCGGTCACCCCCGGCCCCAGATCCGAGCCCACGCGCTGCCCGCACACCACCAGGTAGATTCCGAACGCGCGGCCCAGCTGAGCGATGCGCAGTAGCCGGGTAGCGACCGCGGCGACCTCTTCCTTCTCCGCCTTGGGATCGGCCATCAGGAACAGCTCGGCCACCTCATCGACCAGCACCACGATGGGCGTTGGCCGTGCCTCCTCTGGCAACCTCGGATGCCAGATGTTCTTGACCCGGTGCTGGCGGCACAGCGCCATGCGAGACGTGATGATCCCGACCAGATCGGCCAGCAGCCGCGCACACTCGGCACGCTCAGTGGCCAGCGCCGAGAGTCGCCGCTGATACGGGGTGAACTCGACCCCGCCCTTCAGATCGAAGCCGACCAGCGCCACCGGTTGCGGGGCCAGCCCCGCGATCAGGGCGTTAGCCAGGTTCGACTTCCCGGACTGGGTAGCGCCCACGTTCAGCCAGTGCGGTACCTTGCGGAAATCGATCACGAACCACTCACCGGAGTCCAACCGGCCGACCCGCACCCGCAGCAGCCCATCAGCGAGCGAATGCCCGCCGGCCACCGTCTCCAGTGGATCGGTCATCGTGGCGGCCAAGGTCACCTTGCCCGGCCGCCAACCGACCAGGCGCACACTGTGCACCCGCCAGGCGTGCGCCAGCTTGTCCAGCACCCGCTCGTAGTCGTCGGGAGTCTGCCCATCGTGCAGCCGCACCGTCACCCGAAACCCCGTGGACGTCGGCCGCAACAGCCCCAGGCGCGGAGCCCGCTCAACCTCCACCCGCCGCAAGCCACGACGCTGCTTGGCAATCATCAGGCCTCTCACCCGGGGTACCTCCCCTTGGCGTAGGCGATGGCGGTCAGCACCGCACTGCCATCGTGGTCGGCCAGCCACGCCAGCGCACAGTCAGCCTGCTCCGGCGTCAGCTCCTCGTTGAACCGCTTCCAGAATTCCCCGAGTTCCATGCCTCAACCCCCCAGTCCGGGGAAGCCGGGGAAGGTCCACCGCCAGCGACGCCGACGCCTGGACAGACCGCAGCCCGAAGCCACCGCCCGCCACGTCCCGTACACCGCCAGCGCCTTGGCCGGGAACCCGATCACGTACCAGAACGAGGTCGGCGCCCACCGCCGCCACGCCCAGAAGCCCACGCTGGCAGCCAGCAACGCCAGCCCCAGCCAGACCGCGAAGTCGGCCATACTAGACCGGTCTCCTCTCCTCATATCTGGGTGGACGGAGACCCCGGAGCGGCCCAAGCCGCCAAGCACACGGCCGCTCCGGGACCTCTCGTATCAGGCCGCCTTCTCCGCGGCCGACCGGATCGCCTCGCAGCGAAACCCCATCCCGGAACGCCCGTTCATCTGCCAGTAGAAGCAGGTCAGCCCCACCGGCTTGACCTTGCTGCCGACCACGATCTGCGGGAAGGTCGCGGACGGGAAGGTCACCGTGATCACCGGGTTGCGCCGGTCGTCGTTCGGCATGGGCAGCAGCGGCAGCGTGTACAGCTCACGCCCCTCCGCGTCCTTCTTCACCTCACCGGTCGCCCGATCCACGATCTTCGGCTCAGCCTCGCCAGCGACCGTGAACGACATCGACGCGATGTCCACCGGAATGTTGCGCATGTGTTCTCCTCTGATCTCTTGGTCCTCGGCAAGCCGTGGCTTCGAGGTTCTACCGCAACCATACTGCCATTCCGATAAGGCAGCAAGGTGTTGGGTAGACTTCTTTGAGGGCAGGGGACAAATCCATCCTTATCGCCTTGCCAGTAAGGTGGCTAGGTGGTGTCCC
The DNA here is from genome assembly GCF_039529435.1 of Nonomuraea maheshkhaliensis. Taxonomy (NCBI): domain Bacteria; kingdom Bacillati; phylum Actinomycetota; class Actinomycetes; order Streptosporangiales; family Streptosporangiaceae; genus Nonomuraea; species Nonomuraea maheshkhaliensis. Next base: position 221,471 of record NZ_BAAAMU010000002.1, on the reverse strand, counting down.
TGCGGGATGAGCTGGTGAGGAGTGGTGGGTCGTGGCCGAGCAAGAGAGCTGGAGCAGCGTCTCAATGCCGTACGTGCTACCCCGAAGGGCGGACCAGCCGGACGCCTGGGCAGAGGAGGCCGCTGAACATGGACACACCGGCAGCAACGTCCTTCGTGAAGTGACAGTGCTGCGCCCTCCAGCAAACGTGGGAGCGGCGCTCGGCCTCCGTGAGGACGAACCCGTAATCGTCAGACGTCGAACCGTGCTGCTTGATGAGCAGCCCATCGAGCTGGCCGATTCGTACTATCCCGCGTCCATAGCTCAGGGAACCCGCCTCGCTGACAAGAGAAAGATCCCTGGAGGAGCACCAACGCTCCTCGCCGAGCTGGGTCATCAACTTGTCCACGTGGAGGAGGACGTATCTACTCGGCCGGCCACCGACGAGGAGCGGAAGCTGCTCCAGCTCCAGGATCACGAGTGGGTGCTTGTTCTCTTCCGGCTATCGCGATCTCGTGACAACACGCCAGTCGAAGTCAGCGTGATGACCATGGTCCCTTACGGGCGCCACCTTCGCTACAAGCTCTCCCACTGAGCAGAGAGGCTCTCCCTTGGTCCAGTACCAGGACACCCGTCCGAAGCACCAGCAGATTGCCGCCGCCATTCGAGCAGACATCATGGCCGGCCGACTGTCTCCTGGTGCCCAGCTCCCATCGACTCAACAGCTTGTGAGTCAGTACACGACCGCGAACGCCACAGTCCAACGTGCGCTCTCACTGTTGAAGGACGAAGGCTTTCTGGAAGGCCGTCCTGGCAAGGGTGTCTTCGTCCGCGCCAAGCAACTGGCCGTTGTCGAGGTCTCTTCCTACTTCGCACCATCGCCGCGGGGCTACAGCTACGAGCTACTCAGCGTTGACGAAGTTGTTCCGCCCCGTGACGTGGCGGAAGCCCTTGGCCTTGGTGATGGTGACAAGGCCGTTCTGCGTCATCGCCTGCTTCTCCACGATGGTGACCCTGTCGAGCTCTCCTGGTCGTACTATCCATCGACTCTCGCAGGAGGCACGCCCTTGGCGGGCTCCAAGAAGATCAAGGGAGGGGCGCTTCAGGTGTTGGCCGACCTCGGCTACCCGCAGCGTGAATTTACGGATCTCCTGTCGAGCCGCCCTCCAACAGTCGAAGAGGCTGAAGGACTGGAACTCCCAGAGGGAGTGCCCGTGATGAGGCAACTCAGAGTGGTCTATGCCGACAACAAGCGCCCCGTTGAAGTCTCAGTGCTGGTCAAGGGCGGACATCTCTACACGTTGCAGTACCACCAGCGCACGACATGACGAGAGCAAGCGTATGACCCGTTCCATGCATTCGGTGAGTGTCGCCGGCGTCGTTGTCGACGACACTGGCCGAGCCCTGTTGACTCGTATGATTTCGTCGGTCAGTAGCGACATCGTTTGTTGGTGAGTTTGGACAGCGGTTGGCGATCAACAGGCGCAGAAATGTTGGTGAGAAATGGCAGCACCCACCTCCGCCCGTTCTCTAGCGGAGACGGGCCAGCAAGTGGGCGTCCAGGAAGCCCCGCTCGGAGGCCGGGTCGTGGAGCAGCCGCGCGAATGTGGCGAACCCAGCCCCGGCCAGCAACTCGGCGAAGCGGTCCGCCGGCCAGCTATAGGCGGGTGTCACCTTGTGGTCGAAGCGGACCGGCTCGGGTGCGTCGGTTCCGAAGAACGAGACCAGGAGAAGGCCCCCCGGCGCCAGGACACGCGCCTGCTCGGCGAGCAGCGCGGGTAGTTCCCCAGGAGGGGTGTGAATCATCGAGTAGTGGGCCAGCACGCCGCCGAGCGCGCCGTCCTCAACGGGGAGTTCCTCCATCCGGGCCTCATCGAACTTCAGCGCCGGATGGGCCCGCCGAGCGTGGTCGACCATGCCCGGAGAGAGGTCGAGCCCGAAGGCATCCAGTTCCAGGTCGTGCAGCATGGCCGTCAGATGTCCGGGCCCGCAGCCGACATCCGCCACCCGCGAATTCCCCGTCCCACGCACCAACTCGGCGAAGGTGCCGATCATGTTCCGTGCGAACGGCTGCGTCTCCAGTCGGTTAGCGAACATCGACGCATATAACTCGACGACCCCGTCGTAGGCCGTCCTGGTCTCGTCCTGGTGCTTCGCCACGGGAAGGACGTTAACACCCCCCATTCTCAGCTGTTCTCCGGTCCCGTGCCGAATCCTGCGCCGTCGTATCGGACTCGCTCGGCTACCAGGACAAGGCCATCACCCGGTGGCGCGACAAGCCGCTGGCGACCACAGTCCGTCACCAGCTGGCACCGTGCGAAACCCGACGCCGTGCTTTGTTTGCAGTGCCCGGTTGGACATGCCAGTGCGAGCATCGCGGCGGATCGCCGCGTACAGCTCAACCTTCGACATGCGAGCACGTGGGCTCCCTCACGGTGCGTAGCACCCTGATAGTCCCACCGCAACCACTTGGGTGCTGTCAAAACTCAGCAACACAGTCCGGCGGACTACACGACCGCTGTCACGGCCGGCCAACAAACGCTGTCGCAACTCAGGTATAGAGCCACTCGTAGGGCCGACAACGGCGAGTGGCAAGCTCCAGGAGGCGTACTCGAAATGGGAGAGACCATCCCGGATGGTGTCCGTCGCGAGGTCCTCGAAGAGACCGGCCTGATCGTAGAGCCCTTGGCACTCACTGGCGTCTACAAGAACATGACCCGCGGCGTCGTGGCTCTCGTGTTCCGCTGCAAGGCCACCGGCGGCCAGCTCATCACCAACGACGAGGTCACCGCTTTCCGCTGGGCGTCCGAATCTGAGATCCGAAACATGGTTACGGAGGCGTTCGCGGTTCGCATCCTTGACGCCCTCCACGAAGGTGCTCCAGCGATCCGGCACCACGACGGAGTCAGCCTCATGTGACCTCTGGTTGGGCTGTTACAAGTTTCCCTGCGGTTTCAAGCCCGCCGCGCAGCGGCGGGAACCGCGCGATCTTGGGGACAGTAGGGGACGGCACACCCGAGTTTCGGGATAGGGCCTGAGAAGGTCTCCAGGAAGAAGCCGTGAAGAGCGGCGTCAAGGCACCAGCTAGAACCAGGCAGCACATCCGGCCCCGGCTCCGTCGACGGAGGCGTGATCCTCTCAAAGAACAGCTTCAGCGATGAGCCGCCCTACCCTGATGCCGCGCCGGCAGCGCACCGCCGCAGCGAACCCCAACGACACATCGCCTGGCCCTGCGCGCTCGCTCGCGGCGGGCTGCGGCTCTTCGGCCGGTCCCGCCGCGGCGGCGCGCGTGCCGGGCAAGCCGGCACCTCCGGTAGCAGGCGGCAAGAGTCGCCAGACGCTGCGCCCTCTTCATGTATCTACACCTCCAGCCGAACGATCGACGAGACCAGGACGAGCAGCCCTCAAGCCTCAGCCATGACTCTGCGCCTGGCGGAGACCGACGACGGCCAGCTGCACGATGAAGCAGAAGCGCGAAGGGCTGAAGACCTTGGGGCTCCGCCCCAAACCCCGGCCCTCCTCGGAGATGAGCCCGGCCGCGCGAACCAGGGGGAGTGGCTAAGGTCCTGTGCGGTCATCTCCCCGCCGGCCACCACAAGGGACACCAGACCAGCCGCGCCAGGGCAAGCCGTCATGTGCTGGCAGGACAACCAGCGCGCACGGAAGGTCACCGGGCCACATGTACACGCGAATGACGGCTTGCCCCGACACGTCCGGCCCGGTATGGCTTCGCCTGCCCGACGAGGAGATGACCGAGGACACCACCTGATGTTGTAAGAAACCACGTACATAACCGGGTATGGGAATATCACCATAGGTGAGGTGCAGCAGAAGTCGCACATGCACGCGTCAATTATTGACGTACACTAACCTTCTGCAATGTTTCTCGAATTACTAGCAAGTCCATCGCCAGCGTGGTCGTTTCTCCCGTGCAGCACCGGAGTTGTCAGATCTTCGCGCTCGGCCCGCAACGCTTCTGCAAGAGTGCAGTATGCATCATCGATACGCCGAAGTGCTGAGTAAAGCAACATCCCTGAGGCGAGTGGGAGAATAAAGACTAGACTAAAATGAATTCTGAAGTAGAACGGCCCAGCAAGTGCAATAAGTGGAAGTGCAACGGCCGCTCTGAATTCGGCCTCGGCTCTAAGTCGATCGTACGTATCATAGAGCTCTTCCTCCTTGCCAAGCAGGCGGGCCGGCATCAATATTAAGTCTCTCTCAAGCCGGTCTAGCAGAGACACTGCAGTCACGATGCGCTCATAGTCGGTGCTTGAGATACGCCAGGTCCCGCTCGTTTTTCCTCTCGGTTCGCGCCTACGCAAGACGTTGATTGCATCGGTATCTTCGAGAAAATACCATCCGTTGCGTTGTTTACTTCCTCGGAACATGCTCAACTCTCGCGGGCCAACCAGTCCCTTTCGTATGGCCAATTGCGTGAGAGATGTGCGCGTACGCCTATTTTTGAGAGGACCCCACCAGTCCTGAGCTATGAGTCCTTGGGAAACTCCTGCCGACAGTACACCAATCAGGTAAGCCGTGAAACTTAGTGCCACAGCCACCCCGCTTGCGCCCACAAATTCGCCGACCTTATAGACTTCCTTCAGGAGGCCGGTCGCCGCTTCTGGTCCCGGTAAGCCCACGCCCCACGTAAGCCACACGAAAGCGCACCATATATACCCTGCGGCTAGTGGGGCACGGATCTCCCGGAAACCTGGCAGCAAGCTACTGAGCACATCTGTAAATCGCTGGAGCAACCAAGTTGTTACAGGGAAGTTGTGGGGCCCTGGCTAAGACGATGACCCGCTCTCATTGCGGGATTCCGTGCCAGGACGCTATGGCTTCTAATAGAATGTTGGGGGCTGGATAGCCCTCGTGCTAAGTGCCAAAATTAACTCGGTGCTATAATTAACTCCATTCATTCACGAAGTAACCTATCACCCCGCCAGCTAGTGCGCCGACTGCGGCCCATATTGCACCAACAATCCAGTCGTCTCGTGTCCGTTGGAAAAAGGTTGGGGAATCCACTTCGTATGTATTGATTAGATGGGCACTGCCGCCATTTCTGGTTGCTTTCAGCCACATAATTGTGTAGGTCAGGAAGCCTGCGAGTATAATCCCGGGTGCTAGTGACCATTTCAATGCGGGCTCGGCGGATCCGAAGATTAGAATTGATGAAAGTGCACAAGGCCCTATCACGAGAACGCCGGCACCGGGCCATGCTCCTTCGGGTATAGCCAACGCTCGACGTTGCTCCCGGCATATATCTTGGATGCGCGAGCAAATCCCATACATGGCCGTCGTAGGTTCTGTCATCTCGACATGCGCTGCCGATTTTTCTAGAACCACAGTGAACTCGCTCGGACTCTCGCCTAAATCAGTCAGTATCGTGATCCTATATACTTTCCCGACTTCAGTGAAATCTGCGGCTTCAGTCGCCTCAACGTGCCCATCAATGTCGATCTTGATAGGCCCTAGCTCGGCGCAGGCTGATGCGATTCTTTCTAGATGCTCACGATAGAGCTTGCAGTATCCAAGTGGTCGCACCTCTCTGACCTGAGTAGTACGCCGGATCGCCATGAGGACATCATGCCTCAGATGGCTCCGGTCCAGGGTGAATCCCCCCTGAGAGGTCGACCGCTGCATCGTCTGCCCAGCGCGGACCTCAGGCCCTGCGAGTGGGGGGACGAGATGGGCGACAACGCCCTACGGCGACTGTACCTCTTTAGAAGGCCACGACCTCGTCGAGGCTCTGATCGTCAGTCGTGCCTTGGGACAGCGAGGTTAGTGGCCGCCATGCTGCTGGGGAAGGGCACAACGGGGGCACACCGTCATGGCAGCGCCTGGCGAGCAGTGTCAAATGATGTCACCCTTCCCGCAGCTCCCCGGCGCAGGCACTCCTCTTCCCACAAGTCACAGGCACGTCGAATTAAAACCCGGCCTACAGGCCGACTCGTCACACACACCCCTCTGGCCAGGGGGTTGGGGTTCATGCTTCCTTCTTGTTCCGGCTCTGTTCCGCCAGGTCTTTCTCGATCTTAGCGTCGATCGCACCGCGGCCGAGGTCCTCGTCGTCCGGGAACAGATGCCCGTAGGTGTCGAACGTCTCGGCGATGGTCGCGTGGCCGAGACGTCGCTGGATGCTCTTGGGGTTGAGGTTCGCCGCGATCAGGGTCGAGGCGTAGTAGTGGCGGAGATCATGGAACCGCGTCCCCTTGGGGAGGCCGGCCTTCTCGACGGCCTCGCGCCAGCAGTCCCCGAACGAGGAGCGCCGGGGGATCTTGCGGATGCGGTTGGTGATGAGCACGCCCTCCGGGCCGGGGGAGTAGCGCTGCATGTGCCCTGCGATCTCCGCCAGGACGCCGTCATCGACGGGCAGGGTCCGCCGCGACGCCTTCGTCTTCAGCTCGACAAGAGTGCCCCTCTGCGCCTGTTGCTCGATGCGGATGCGCCGCTTGAGGAACTCGACCCGGGCCTCGGTGAGGCCGAGCGCCTCACCTTCCCGTAAGCCGAGGCCGAACCCGAGCCAGACCGCCAGGCGGTACCTCGGCGTGATGGCATCGGCGAGCGCCAGCACGGACCGGGTCGGCAGAGGCTCCACGACGCGAGCCTCCACCCGGGGGAGTGGAACCCGCAGGCAGGGATTGGCGGGGACGACGCCATCGTCCACCGCCGCCTGCATGAGCGCACGCAGGACAGCGAAGACCGTGCCGACCGTGGAGGGCGCGAGGGAGCCCTTCAGAGTGGCGACGAAGCTCTTCATGTCGGTACGGGCGAGCGAGCCGATCCGCCGGTCGCCGAACGCCGAACGCCGGGTAGATATGGGTGTTGAGGTGCGACCGGTACGTCTCCAGGGAATTGGCGCGCAGGTGGACGAGGGCCGGTAACCAGGTCTCCTCGGCGTACTGGCGCAGCTTGGCCTGCCCGCGCTTGGGGTCGATGTAGACGCCCCTGAGCTGGTCGGCCTCCATGGCGGTGGCGTGCTTCTCGGCGTCGCTCTTCTTGGCGAACGCCTTGGTCTGGTCCTTGCCGTCCGGGCCGATCCAGACGGCCAGCCAGCGCCTTCCGTTGCCGTGGCGGCTGGTGGGCTCCCTCTTCTTCTCTCCATCGGGGCCGATGACGGTCTTGGTCCAGAGATCTCTAACGCGGGCCATCGCTTCCTTTCTGCTGGTCGAAGTAGTCGCGTAGTTCGGCCAGGAGCTGCCGGGTGATGTGGCCGCGGAGGGTTCGGACCTTGGTCGGCTGGCTCAGATCCGCGCCGGATTCGAGCAGTCGGCGCTCTCGCTCCTGCGCCATGCTGCCCGTGAACTCACCCCAGAGCTCCCGGTAGGCAAGGATCAGGTTGCCGGTGCCCACGCCCAGTTCCTACGGGTGGACTTTCCTGGCCGGCTCGGCGGAACCGCGGCAACTACGTGCTACGGCCAAGGCCCCGTTGTCCATCGACAGGTTGTGGACCCGCTCCTCGAAGGCTGAGGAGGCCGTCGTACCGACCACGGCTCCGGAGCTCATGGTCAAGGTGTCCGGCCGGTTGACGCGGCACTCCACCGTGGAAGTCGAGGTCGAGCACGACCCCGGCGCCCGGTCGCAGGGCAAGGGCAGAATCTGGTCCGGAAGCGCAGAGATCGCCGCTGGATCTGTGGGAATCGCTCGGGTGCCCGACGGGAAGCTGAAGGACGGGTGGCAGGTGCGATGGCGTGCCCGCGCCACATCGGCCGCCGCGGTGTCCTCGTGGACGGAATGGCAGTCGGTCAAGATCGATCTCGGTGACTCCGGCCAGGCAAGCACTCCGAAGAAGGCGGAGGCCACCGCCGTACAGAACGCCGATTTCGACTATGAGCACATGAGCCTTGAAATGTGCTCGGAGGGCCGCCGGAACGCGCCGCAGCCGAATGCCAGCTTCGGCTGGCAGAAGTCCTCCCGCTACAACGCCTGCTGGAGCAAGCTCATCGGCGTCGGCGACTACATCAAGAAGGGAGAGTACGTCCGCCCGCAAGTGGAGGACGGCTATCTCGTGGAGGCCACGACCGTCTATCACACCTACCTAGGGACTGCCGACGGCGCGGGGGTGATCGGCGGAACAGGCCTGACTCCGCAGACGATCTCGATGTGGACCCGGCTGGGCAACATCGTGGCGTACCTCGACGGCAAGGAGATCCCGGCCGACAAACTCGACGAGTACCGGATCGGCCTGGTGATCAGCTCGAAGGGCGAAAGCGGCTCCACGTGTAACCTCACTCCCGCCGTCCTCAGCCAGATGAAGGCCAAGGGCTGGCAGGAGTACGGGGACGGCATCTACACGTTCCGGGACAGCATCGCCAAGTTCAAGGCCAGCGGTGACACCTTCTTCCGCTTCTACTCCGACCCCGACAGCGACCGTGTCAGCACCTGCACGCTTCGTCCCCGGCTGTACAACACACTGGACGAGTGGGACGACGACGGCGAGGTCGACGAAACCTGGGACAAGCAGGCGATCCCGCTGTGGAACACCGGCTGCTTTGACGACAAGGGCTTGGACGTGGGCAAGGTCATCGGAACCACACGCGTCTGCGGTGGCCCCAGCTACGCCTACGCCCCGACCACCCGTTGTGACGAACTCACCCTCGGGCAGGAGGACGAGGACCCCCCGAGCACGGTGAGAGCGGCGGCGAACAACACCTATGGCGTGCACACCGGCGCCTGCATCTTCACCATCACCCCCGTCTTCACGATGTCGAAAAGCGCGGCGACAGCGGCCGGGAAACCCATGGACGCGGTCATCGACCATATCGCCGACGCCCTGAAGACACCGGACAACAAGAACACCTGGCCCTACAAACTGGTGAACAACGTGCGCCAGGTCAAGACCATCCCGGGCAACGCCGACGTCCCGGGATCGAATCCACTGACCCGTCTCCTGGGCAAGAAGAACGCGGATGAGAATCGGAAGAAGTTCAACTGGGAAAGGCAGGTGAACGGCCATCTGACGAAGGGCGAATGCGACCTGTACTACTGGGAGCTGAACCCGAGCCTGAAGTGGGTACAGCACTACACCCAGGCCGGTCTGCAGTGCGATGAGTTCCCCTTCGCCAGCACGTACCAGGGAAAAGTGGGGAACGACTACTCCGTCAGACCCATCAATGGCCTGCAGAACAGGAACCATAGATGGACCTGGCTCAGAACCTTCTACTCGAGAAATAGACTCGCCGACAAGGACCCTTTCTTGGTGAGAACCAGAAGCTGAACCCGACCTCGGCCCTCTGTCACTCGGCAGAGGGCCGAGGCGGTTCAGCCGCCCGTTCTGATACGGAATAATCGTCCCCGTCCATGACATGCCAATCCGAGGGAGCGTCATGACCGAGCCCCTACCGGCGGGATGGTCCGGAATCGATGGGCATGGATGGGCTGACCTCGCAGCGATCCGCGCCAGGCTGGAAGCGGGCGCCGACCCCAACTCGGGCGTCTACGCCTTCGGCGGTTACGAGGGAAGGCCCCTGCACTTCGCGGCCGAATGGGGGACTCCTGAGACGGTGGCCGAGCTGGCCCGTCGCGTCGACGACGTCGATGCCGAGTTCGACGACCGGACCGCCCTGTGGACGGCGGTGTTCGCCCATCGACTCGACAACGTCCGCACCCTGGTCGCCGCCGGTGCGGACCCCTGGCGGCCCATGATGGCCGGATGGTCTCCTGGACGGCTCGCCCTCGCCGGTCCGACCCCGGACCTGTTCCTGGTCCCCGCCGGGCATCCCGGCCTGACCCCCGACGAGGCCGCGACGGCCGCGGAGGCGCACCGGCTGATCGCCACGCTGGCCGACATCGACGACTACATGGGTGTGGCCTGCGTGGCGGATCTCACCACGACTGAGGCTGCGCGGCGTCTGGAAGCCCGGCCGGTGGACGACACCACTATGGAGCCGGTCCTGGAAGATCCTTGGGCCGATCCCGACGCCCATCTGGGAATCGTCGGAATCACCGACGTCCCCGGTGGATGCGTCGTCACCCAACCCTGGGGGTACATCCCCTCCACTCCCGAAGTGACCTTGCCGTTGTCCGAGGGAACGGTCTGCTACAGCCTGTTCGCCAACCCCAAGAGCGGCGACCAAGGACTTGTCAGCCGCGATGGAGTGATCGAGGACTCCGACACACTTCCCGGCGGCGGCGACGCGGGCGGACACCTGACGGCCGATGAGATTCTGGCCGAATACCTCTACCAGGGCGAGGCCGTGGCATATGTGTGCGCCAAGGCAGGGCTGCGACTGCCCGACGCCCGGGCCATCATCGGGCCGCCGGATCTGTGGGTGCGTCTGCCTGAGCGAGACCGCTGAAGCCGGCCTGGCGATCACCGGGACTGAGCCGGGAGGCGATCCGCACCGACCAGGCGACCTCCGCGTTGTGCAGAGCCGAGGCCACGATCCGGGAGATCCGCCCAGGCGTCGGCGGCTCGATCCGCTCCTCGCGCAGATGCTTGAGCAGTTCCTCCCGTACCCGGTCAGGGCGCCGCTCGGCGTGCGCGCCCTTCTCAGCCAGCCAAACCGCCAGCTTCGTCGCGTCCGCCGTCGTGCACGTGCGAAAGCCCAGGTGCGTGCGGATCTGATGGCGATGGTACTCGATCGTGGAGCCAGACCACTCATAGAAGCCCAGCTCCGAAACAGGAACCCGGACTTGCTTGGCCACGTGTTCAACCACGTCGTCCGGCAGCTCCGAGCGGCCGCGCGGGAATCGGCCATGCTGCGTATAAAACTTCAGCAAGATCGCGAACCCGAGTCGCGTGGCGTCCCGCTTCCCGGCGATGAGGTCACGCTCTTCGTCCGGGATCGTCCAGTGCTCGACCAGCTCGTTGATGTGCATCGGGGGTGTTTCATGACCGCCCAGCATTGAGCAGACAAGTTACAGCAAGATCAACGCTGTTTGGGGCTCATGACACGTTTCTTACCGGCACCCCGTGATCGACCAGGCTACGAGGATGGGGAGAGGTGATCTTGTCGCTCTCCGTCGTTCCTGGCCGCGCTCACCTTGACGTAGCGGGGAACGCGGTCGATGCCCGTGAGGTAGAAGCCGTCTGGTATCAGTCCTTGCTCGTTGATCCCAGGGGGAGCCGATGGGCCGCGGTCGGGGAGGTAGGCGACGACGTGGTCCACGAGTGCAGCGGCCAGGAAGGGCGCGGCCAAATCGGAGCCGCCGTCGAGGAGGAGACGGCGGACTCCCCCCGTGTGGAGCGTCTTCAGCAGGTCGCGGTGGTCGAGTCGTATGGGACTTTCCGGCAGGTGGATCATGCCGGGACCGTGGCTGCGGGGGATCGCTTCCTCAAGGTGTCCATCGGCGTACAGGACGGCATCGGCGGAAAGTAGCAGATCACGAGAGGACGGGATGCGGTTGAAGGCGCTCATCCTCCCTTCGGCGGTCTCCGCATAGACCAACGTGACAATGGGGCGGTTGAGCGTGAGGGCGGTGCGCCATCCGCCGAGGACAAGCATCGCCTCCTCGGCGAGTACGTCGGTTTCCACGCTCACGCCCGCCTTGCGCAGCTCGACCACCCCGCCTTCGCCGCGGGAGGTGGGGTCGATGACGGCGATGACCACGCGGGCGATCCCGGCGTCGATGAGGAGCTGGCGGCAGGCGGGCGCGTGACCCACGTGGTTGCAGGGTTCCAGGGTGACCACGGCCGTTCCGCCCTTCGCCGCCGCCCCGGCGGCCAGCAGAGCGTTCCCCTCGGCGTGCGCTTCGCCCTTGCGGGCGTGGTAGCCCTCGCCGACAGGCTGGCCGGCGGCATCCAGGATGACGCAGCCGACCGGCGGGTTGGGGCTGGTGGAGGCGAGACCGTGGGCCGACAGCGCGATGGCGCGCCGCATGGCCTGGAGTTCGAGGTTAGAGGCCATCAGCAGGCCACCGCCTCGGCCAGCGCCAGCCGGAAGGCGGCCACGGTGGGGAGTCGCCGATGGGCGGCCAGCGAGCGTTCGACTGAGGTCAGCACGTTGATGATTCTCACCGAGCCGGCGGCGCGGGCGATATTGAGCGCCTCGGTGGCCGTCGTGACTGCCTGTTCGGGGTCTCCCTGTCCGGCGTAGGCAGAGGCCAATCCCGCCAGGGCCATGCCGCGGTCGCGGCGGTACACCGATGGCAGTGCGGGCAGTGCGTGCTCAAAGGTGGCGACCGCACGTTGTGGCTTCCTCAGCTCCAGCCAACAGCGGGCACGTTGTACCTCGACGTAGGCGGGCGTGCAGAACGACCCGTGTCCGCTTCGGGCGTCGCCATCGTCATTGACCGGCGACGCGAGTTCGTGGGCCTCGTCCAGTAGCCGGTGGCAGGCCCGTTCCTCGCCGTCGAGGGCGTGACCTTGGGCCTGCTGCTGCACGATCGCCGCGCGCATCGGCGCCGGCAGATGGCCGGACTGCCGGAGCGCGGAGGCGGCCAGGCCGAGCACGTCACCGGCCAGGAGCCTGCCCATGGCCTGCTGGCTGCCACGGAACATGGTCCACGCGATCATCTCGTCGTCGCCGATCTCATAGGCCCACATGGACGCGCGGTCGGTCCAGCGCCCGGCCTGCTCGACCTCTCCGGCGTCCTCGTACAGCCACGCCGCCGACTCGGCGTAGCGGGCCGCGAGGTTGAGGACCTGGACGCGACTCGCACGCAGCCACCTTCGAGGTCGGCGAGGGGCCTTTCCGGGCACTGCAAGATCGCCCAGTGCTCTTCCCCGGCACTTTCAGCTCGCCCGCAACGGGCACCCGGTGCCGACGCGTGCGGTGAGTTCGGCTCGCAGGGCGCCGAGTTCGGCCATGCGCTCATCGATGACCTGGATCTTCTCTTCGAACAGCGCGGACAGGGCTTCCGCGCTGTCCGGTGCGTCGCGCAGGTCCGCGCCGTGCTGGGCGATCTCCGCCAGCGTGAAACCGAGCTTCTGCGCCGTGCGTACGTAATGCAGCCAGACCACGGTCTCGGGAGGGAAATCGCGATAGCCGTTGGCCAGCCGATGACCTGTGACGAGGCCGACCTTTTCGTAGAACCGAACGGTGTCCCTGGTCATACCCGCCTGGGCGGCCAGCTCTCCGATGCGCATGATCCTCCATCGGCTCCGGACTTGACCTTGGAGCCTACTCCACCCTTTAGCGTGGCACTCCCGCCGGGAAACCGCAGGAGGTTCATCGTGATCCGTCGTCTCACCCCTTCCCGCCCCGCCTATCTGCACGTCGTACGCGCGAGCGCCTGGTACGACCTCGTCGTCACGGCCGGATTCGTGACGCCGTGGACCTACGCCTTCGTCCACGGCGCCCTCTCGTCATTGGGCGCCGCACTTGGCCTGGGCGTCATGCCGGCCCTCGACCCCCTGCAGATTCTGTACGCGAATCTGATGGGTTCGGTGGTCGTCGTCTGGGCCGTGCTGCGCATCGCCAGGCCGCTGCCGGTGCACGGACTGTTCGACGGCGCCGCACGCACGCTTTTCGCGATCTGGCAGGCCTATGCGTTGAGCCAGGGCGTCACGCGGGTGTTGTGGCTCTTTCTCGTGGTCGAGGTCACGTTCGGCGTACTCCAGCTCGCGCCCTGGTGGCCGAGCCGTTCGGCGAGGCCGGTAGCCGTTCGGAGCTCATGACTCTTCGTCGCCCCCGACGAGGAATTGTCAAATGCTGTGGACGGCTAGGGCTGTGTTCGTGGCGAATGGGTGGCGTCGTAGTGGCGGCGGTTGCTGTTGATTTCTTGTCGGTGTGTGGTGGCCCATTCGGCCAGCGCGGCGACGGAGTCCAGCAGTGTTGCGCCAAGTGGGGTGAGCGCGTAGTCGACGCGCGGGGGAACGCTGGGGTGCACGGTCCGGGTGAGGAGGCCATCGCGCTCAAGTTGCCGCAGGGTCAGGGTGAGCATGCGCTGCGAGATCCCCGTGACCGCGCGGTGCAGTTCGCTGAAGCGCAGGGTTCGGTCGCGGAGTTGCCCGATGACCAGGATGCTCCACTTGTCGCCGATCAGGGCGAGGATCTTCAGCACCTGTCGGCATACCTCGTCATCCGGCTCGCGACCGCCCGCGTCTTCTGGCGCCGGTGGCGTGACGTCGCGGCACCGCGCTGCTGGTGGGGTGCTCCTGGCGGGCGTCAAGGGTTACCTCCATGTACGTCACCGACATCAATGTGCCGTCTTGCCACCTACAGGGCAGTGACAAATCATGCTGTTGCGAACAAAGAGTAACTGCCGCTGTGATCGGAAGGGATGTTGTGGTGGCGAAGACGCTCGTTATTGTCGGTGCCGGTCCGGGGCTGGGGATGGGTGTGGCCCGGGCTTTCGGCAGGCACGGCTTCCAGGTGGGGCTGATCGCCCGGAGCAAGGACACCCTGGACGCTTTGGTGGGTGATTTGGCCAGGCTGGGCGTCACCGCTGCGGCTTTTCCCGCCGATATCCGAGATCGTGACGCGCTGGCCGATGCTCTCACCAGGGTCGGGGAGGCGCTGGGACCGGTCGATGTCCTGGAGTACAGCCCCAGCCCGACGGGGCCGATCACCCACGCCGCACAGACCACGGTGACATCCGCCGCCGCGCAGTTCGAGCTGCATGTGCTGGGCGCGGTGACGGCCGTGGGACAGGTGCTACCGCAGATGCGCGCCCGGGGCGAGGGGACACTGCTGCTGACAACTGGTGTGTCCTCCACGATCGCCGCGCCATTCCTGGCCAACGTGGGCCTGGCCATGGCCGGCTTGCGCAATTGGGCGCACGCGCTGCACGCCGAACTCCGCCCCCAGGGGATTCACGCGGCAACGGTGACGATCGCCTCCGGCGTCATCCCGGGCGACGAGGTGGCTGATCCTGATGCCATCGGCGCCCGCTACTACAGCCTGTACCGGCAACGAGACCGTGCGGAAGAGGTCATCGGTGACCTTGAGGCGTTCCGCGCCCTGGTCGCCGAGCGGGCCGACGGGCACGGCTGACCGGCTCCGTGATGGCAGGCTAGGCGGCGTGCTCGCCGGATCGTTCGACGAGCACGCCACGTTCGAAGCGGGCTCCGGCGCGAACGAGGGCGACGAGGTGGGGCGCGTTCACGGCCCGCCAGCGGGCTCGGGCAGACTCGATGAGTTTGAAGACCATCGCCAGAGCGGCGGTGCGGGAGCCGGCACCGCGGGTGACCTTGGTCCGCAGGCGGACGGTGGCGAAGGTCGACTCGATGGGGTTCGTGGTCCGCAGGTGGATCCAGTGCTCGGCGGGGAAGCCGAAGAACGCCAGTAGCTCGGCTTCATCATCGATGATCTTCTTGACCGCCCTGGGGAACTTCGCGCCGTAGAGCTGGGCGAACGTCTTGATTGCCTGCACCGCGTGGTCGCGGTCCTCGGCGTTGTAGATGTCCTGGATGGACTTCTTCGCGCCCGGCTGCGCAGACTTCGGCATGGCATCGAGGACGTTGGCCGTTCTGTGTAGCCAGCACCTCTGTTCGCGGGTGGCGGGGAACACCTCGGCCAGGGCTTTCCAGAAGCCCAGGGCGCCATCGCCGACCGCGAGGACGGGGGCGCGCATGCCCCGGCGGGCGCAGTCGCGCAGCAGGTGGGCCCAGGACTCGCCAGACTCGCGGTAGCCGTCCTTGAGCGCGATCAGTTCCTTGGAGCCGTCGGCACGGACCCCGATCAGTACCAGGACGCGGGCTTTGGCCTCCTCCAGGCGGACGTTGAGGTGGTGAAGTCGGACCGGGGCGCCGTGCCGGTGTTTCCATGGGCGGGTTTCCCCGGTCCGCTTCCCGAACCGGACGTGCGCCTCGTCGACGCATCCGGCTCTCCACAAGTCCCGCTGGATCTGGGCTGCTGGTGCTCATGCGACGTTCGACCACGGTGAAGGGATCTTGCTTCCTCGATAGCGGTGGCGGGTTGTCCGCACCGCGCCGGGGTTGAACATGATCACGTCACCGTCGGCGGGCCACCACCCGTTGCCGCAGTAGCGTCGGCGGAGTTCCTTCCAGGTGATTCCAGGGTGTTTGCGACGTATCCAGCGGATGACCTGTCGCCACGTGAAGGCACGCGGGTAACCGAAGGCGATGCTGGACACCCCGGGCCGGAAGTGGTTGGTCCAGCCCCGCAGCACCGGATTGAGCTGGCGCAGCAGGGCTTCGAGCGGCAGGTTGATGCTCTGTCGGCACCGGATCTTCACCTTGCCGGTCACGGCTGTGAGGGCCCTGTGCGACGGGTAGGTGTAGACGTAGCGCCGGTCGGTGCCTCGTTTTCGGCGACGCTGGATGTGCCGGCCGAGGAAGTCGAGGCCCTCGTCGATGTGGGTAATCAGGGTCTTCTCCTCCGACAGGCGCAATCCCATCGTGGACAGTACCCCGGCGATCTCGTCCCGAAGGACCTCCGCGTCGGCCTTGGTTCCCGACACGACCAGGCACCAGTCGTCGGCATATCTGGCCGGCCGGTAGTTCGGCAGGCCATGGCGGCGACGGGTGAGCCGGTCGTTGCGGCTCGTCCCCGGCCCGCCCGGAGCATGAGCGATGTACTCGTCCAGGACGGATAGGGCCACGTTGCTGAGCAGCGGGGACAGGATCGAACCCTGCGGGGTTCCGGCGTCGGTCTCCCGCAGCGTGCGATCCTCTCGGAGGACCCCGGCCTTGAGGAACGCCTTCACCAGAGCCAGGACGCGCTTGTCTCCCACCCGCGCCCGCACCCTGCCCATGAGGGCGGCATGCGAGATCTCGTCGAAACAGGCTTTGATGTCGCCTTCCACGACCCACTCATAGGAGCGGGAGGTGAAATGGCGTATCTCGGCCACCGCGTCACGAGTCCGACGGTTCGGGCGAAACCAAGTAGGAGCGCGGGAGAAAATCCGCCTCGAAGATCGGCTCCAACACCAGCTTCAAGGACGCCTGGACCACCCGGTCTCGCACAGTGGAGATCCCCAGGCGGCGATGTTTCGTCGTGCCCGGTTTCGGGATCATCCGCTCCCGTGCCGGTAACGGGCGGAAACTGCGGTCCTTGATCTCGGTCCGCAGCCGGTCGAGCAACACCTCGACCTCCACCTCAGCTTGAGGGGCCACGTACCTCTACCTCTTCCAGACTTCCGTCAGCTTATGTAGCCGACTGTCCGGAATCTGCTAGGCGCCTCACTCTCATGATGGCGGCGCAAGCATGGAGTTGTCCGGATGGCAACAGATCGTCGCGGTCGATGGCCGACAGTGGTGGGCTCGTCACTATCGCGCCCGGCATCGAGCACCACTACCAGGAGAAGGGTGACGTCCGTGTCGCGGTCATGACGCACGGAGACGGCTCGTGGGCCCGGGCCGAGGAGCACGATGGTGAGGTCACCGTGCATCAGGGCGGGCCGCAGGGCTTCGGGTGGTCAGTGTTTCGTCGTGCGGGCGTGGCCCAGGATGTGGGCGGTGCGGGGGACGAGGGGCTGCGGGGAGAAGGTGAATCTGTCGGATTCCGTCACCTCGAAGCCGGCGCGTTTGATCGCGCGCAGAGTGTCCCGGTTCGGGTGGCAGCCGCCCGCCGCTCGGCGCCAGGCCGGGGTGATGGCGTCCTCCAGCAGGGCGAACAGTGGGTTCGCCGAGCGTACATGCTCGTAGAAGCACAGCCGCCCGCCGGGGACGAGCACCCGCGTGATCTCCGCCAGCGCCCGCTGCTGCGACGGCACCGAGCACAGCACCAGCGACACCACCGCCGTGTCGAAGTCGCCCTCAGGGCCGGGCAGGGCGTCGGCGTGGCCGGGCACCACGGAGACGGGCACCGGGGCCGACCTGGCCGCGGTGGTGGCGAGCGCGCGCAGCGTGTCGTCCGGCTCCACGGCCACGACCTCCGTGACCGCCTCCGGGTAGTGGGGGAAGTTGCGGCCGTTGCCGGCGCCGATCTCGATCACCCGGCCCTCGGCGCCGGCCAGCAGCCGCCGCCGGTGCTCGTACGCGCCCCGCTGGTCGGTGAGCACGCTCATCCGCGCGTACGCCTGCGCGAAGCGTGGGTTCTGGAAGTCTTGTGGCATGGTGTCCCCCGGGTTGCGTTTTGTGCCCCGGGTTCTGTTTCTAGCAGCTCGCCCGGCTCGGCGCGTTCCGGCCGGGGTGAGGGGCGGAGGTGGGTCGCGCTCCGTCCGGCTACCATCGGCGGCCCCGAGAGGGGCATAGCTCGAACGGCGGGCGCCTCCGCCCCTCCGGCCCCTGGGAGTGAGGACCGGCGTCGCGAGGGGCGCCGTGGGCAACGGGAGCACCTCGCTGGCACCGCGACCCTAACCCCGCCTCGCCGCCCGTTCTGCGGAGGATTACGCAGAACGAGGGTTCACTCGGTGGCGGCCATCCCGAGTGCCTTCGTGGGGCGCAGCGGCGGCACCATGTGCACCCGCGCCGACCCGATGTCGAAGAACAGCCCCACCAGCTCCAGCTTGCCCGCCCTGACCTGCTCGTCCACCTTTCGGTAGGTGCGCAGGTTCTCCAGCTGCTGCTGCACGTTCACCCGGCACAGCACGTCCAGCGCCCCGCTGTGCAGCCGGTCGCCCTCGGTGTCGATGAACCTGGCCAGGCTGTGGTCACCGTGCCGCAGCCACCTGCGCAGCCCGGGCAGGCTGCCCGCCTGCACCCCGGCGCTCAGCACCCCGGCCATCGCGCCGCAGCCCGAGTGGCCGCACACCGTGATCGTGTGCACGCCCAGCACCTGCGTGGCGTACTCGATGGCCGCCACCATCGAGTCGTCGTGCGGCTCCGAGCCCCTGCGCGGCACCAGGTTGCCGATGTTGCGCACGGTGAACAGGTCGCCGGGACCGCTCGCGGTGATCAGGCTGGGCATGATCCTGGAGTCGGCGCAGGTGATGAACAGGTGGGTCGGCTGCTGCTTGCGGGCCAGCTCGGTGAAGATGGGCCGGACGAGCGGCGCCGTACTGCGGTGATACTCGCGCGCACCGGCCGTGAGCAGGCACTCGGGCGAGCCCGCGACGTCCTCGTCCAGCGGGAACGGCTCGGGACGGCGCCGCCGCTGCGCCCACGGCAGCCACCAGCGGTCCGGCGCCTTCGGCGGCGACTTCACGGGCAGCATGTGGGCGCCGCTGGCGGCCAGCGCGTACCACTCGTCGTGCAGCTCGTCGATGTCGACCGTGCCGCCCATGCGCTCGTGGTCGAGCCGCCAGGAGTGGATGGCCTCGAACGCGCCGTTGTCCATGAAGTCGATGTTCAGGTCGAGGTCGACGGCGGTGCCGGCGGGGATCGTGCGCAGCTCGTGCGTCAGCCGGGGCACCCCGAGGAACGTCAGCGATCCCGAGATCGTCACGTGCAGGCGCCCGTCGCGCTCCTCCCGCTTGAGCACGGTCACCCAGGTCAGGCGGCGCAGCGCGAGCAGCGCGGCCAGGGCCAGACCCGCCAGCACGCCCTCGGCCAGGCCGAGCAGGATCACGGTGACGAGCGTGACGACGTACACCGGCACCTCGCCGTGGCCGTGCACCTTCCTGATGTGGCCCAGGTTCACCATCTGCATGCCGATGAACACCAGCAGCGCCGCCAGCGCCTCCAGCGGGATCAGCGTGATCGACCAGCCGAACCCGGTCGCGAACACCAGCACCCACACCCCGTGCAGGATCGTCGACCAGCGAGTACGCGCGCCCGCCGCCACGTTCGCGGTGCTGCGCACGATCACCCCGGCCACCGGCAGGCCGCCGAGCGCGCCGCTGACCATGTTGGCCACGCCCTGGCCGGTCAGCTCCTGGTCGAGGTCGGCGCGGCGCCCGGCGTGCATCCCGTCGACCGCGACCGAGCACAGCAGCGACTCGCAGCCGGCCAGCAGCGCCACCAGCAGTACGGAGGCCACCACGAGATGCCAGTCGCCCTGCGGCAGCACCGGGAAGGCCCAGTCGCTGAGGCCGCCCGACAGGTCCACCCGCGTGACGTCCCAGCCGAACGCCCACGCCGTCACCGCCGCCGTTAGCAGCGCCGCCAGTGGCGCGGGCACCGCCTTGATCCGCCGGGGCAGGCGCGTCCACAGCGCCAGCACGGTGATCGTGAGCACGCCCACGGCGACCTTGTGGCCGTGCAGGTGCAGGATCTGCCCGGGCAGCTCGATGAGGTTCGCGATGGCGGAGCGCTGCGAGCTGCCGCCCAGCACGATGTGGAGCTGGGAGAGGGCGATGATGACGCCGACCGCGGCCAGCATGCCGTGCAGGACCGCCGGCGACACCGCCAGCGCCGCCCTGGCCGCCTTGAACACGCCCAGGACGAGCTGTACGGCCCCGGCCAGCAGGGTGATCATGCAGGTGGCGCGCCATCCGTACGTGTGCACCAGATCCACGACCACCAGCGACAGGCCGGCGGCCGGGCCGCTCACCTGGACGGCGGAACCGCCCAGGGCGCCCGCCACGATGCCGCCCACCACGGCGGCGATGAGCCCGGCTGTCAGCGGCGCGCCGGAGGCCATCGCGATGCCCAGGGAAAGGGGCACCGCGACGAGGGAAACCACGAGTGAGGCCGGCACGTCGTGTCGGAGGGTGCTCAGCCAGCTACTCTGCGTGTCGCGGAACATGGAGCAAACCCTATTGCTCCGTCGACCCCGCTTTAGGGGGGCGTCACGCGGGTTTTACGGATTAATAGGCGCTAAAGATCATCGGTAGTAGTCGTTCGGATAGTCCTGCTCCGGGCCCCGACGGTGGTTGCCGCGGTTGTCGTCCTGCGCCGGAGGCTGCCCGCCGTACGCGGGCCAGGTGCCCTGGGCGCCGTTGCCCGCGGCCGGAGGCTCGGGCCAGGCGGCGGCGGGGGCGGTGGTGATGTCGCCCGTCTCGTAGGCGCCCGGCCCGAACGGCGACTGCGGCGGCGTCGGGGCCGAGAGCACGTCGTCGTAGCTGGAGACCGCGCGGGCGGGCGCGGTCGGGGTGCCGGTCGCGGGGGAGGGGGCGGTGAGCGGGTCGGAGTCGTCGGCCACGGCCCAGCCGGCCCGGACCTCGTAGGAGGCGGGGTAGGAGGAACGCTCGGCGGGCTGCTCGAACGCCGGCCACGAGCTCGCGCCGGGATAGGCGGAGGCCGCGGGGGCGGGGTCGTCGAAGATGTCGGGCGAGGCGGGCCAGGAGCCGGACGTGCTCGCCGCCGCGGGCGGGTAGGTCGACTCACGGGCGTCGGCGCCGCCGTACGCGGGGAACGGGTCGCTCGTCGGCGCGCCGTGGATGGGCGCGGCGGGAACGGCGGGGAAGCTGCCGCTGGAGGCGGGGCTCACCGGGCTCGCCGGGTTGCTCACCGCGGGGAACGAGCCGCTGCCGCCGCTCGCCGGATAGGCGTTGGAGGAGACCCCGTGGGAGGCCACCGGGGTGGGCCTGGTCGCGGGGCGCTCGGCCCGCGACGGCCGGCTCACGGGCGACGGCTCTGGACGGGTGGGGGCGGGCACCGGCTGGGCGCCCACGCCGAGGATGCTCATCACGTCGGCCGTCGGGGCCGCGAAGGTCACGGTGCGCTGGTCGGCCAGCTCGGACTGAGTGGGAGTGGCGCGCTTCTGCGGCTCGACCAGGTCGGCCAGGTTGGCGGCGGCGGGCTGACGCTGGGGGAGCGGGGCCTGCACGGTGGCGGCGTTGGGGTCGGCGCCGGCGGTCGCGGGCTGCGGCTTGGCGGAACGGCTCGGCCGCTTGGCGGGCCGCTCGGAACGTCGCTCGGCGGGCCGCTCACGCGGCGCGGTGCGCTCGCGCTCGGCGGGGCGCTCGGCGGCGGGCCGCTCGGAGGGGGGCCGCTCACGCTCGACGGGACGGGAGGCGCCCTTGCGCGCCGCTACGGTGCCGCCGGCGCCGAAGCCGCCCTCTTCCGCGTCGCTGCGGATGTTGGCCCAGAACTCCTCGTCGTCGTCGTCGGTGCTCGGGTTGCCCCACTCGTCGACGCCGCGCCTGCCGCGCTGGCCCGTGCGGACCGGCTTCGGCTTCGGCTCGTCGATCGGGCTGAAGTCGGGGCTGAAATTGGCCATGCGGGGCTCGTGCGCCGCGAACTGGTCCGTCGAGCGCGTGAGCGTGTTCTCCTCTTTCTCGGCCATCTCCTTCAGCCGTTCCGGAGGCAGCGAGCTCTCCCTGCGGTTCATGGAGCGCATGCCCAGTGCCACGACAGCGAGCACGAGGAGCACGACAGCGACCAAGCTGATGACGACCGCGATCATTGCACCACCCTCAAAGTCATGGCCTCCCTCTGGCACCGATGAGATCGCGCGGCCATCGACGCGACCTGCCCCCTTTGATCACCAGTGCCTAACGATTGGATCTGATTGTGTCGGACCACTATGAGAGTTGTCACACCCTACGTGAAGAATTGGTACACCGGTACTACATGTCGTATTTGACTGCTCACTCAATGTTCACCGCGGTGAGCCTGCCGCGGGCGATGGTCTGATCCGCGATCTTCTTCAGAACCTCGGGAAGCTCGGCGCCTCCCGGCAGATCGACCTTGCCGTCCAACGTGTAGACGGTGAACCGGTAGCTGGCCCGGTCCTGGCAGGGGGGCTCGTAGCCCACCTTCCCGCTGGTCACCTTCGCCTGCCCGGACCCCTCGGGGGGATCGGCGGCGGCATCGGGGCCGAGCTCGGTCGTGGTGGCCGGGATGTTGAACAGCACCCAGTGCACGGCCGACTCGGACGACGTATGGCTGTCGACCACGATGGCGATCGACTCCGCCTCGGACAAGGGCTGGCTCGACCAGCGCAGCGGCGGACTGCCCTGATCACCCCGGCAGGAGTATTCGCGCGGCAGCGGCTCGCCGTCGCGCAGCTCGGGGCTCGCGACGTTGATCTCCGCGATGTCCTTCGCCTCCGACCTGCCGAAAAAGCTGCCACAACCCGCCAGCGCGAACGCGAGTGCCACCACTGTCACACTGACAGTGATGCGTCGCATGCGTGATGCCGTGTTACACAGCCCCATGCCGGATGATGCTACGCGGGTCTCGGCGGTGCGCAGACCGTTTCTCGATGGTCGGTGGTAGGTAAAGGATCCGAAAACAGCCGGAATGACGGCATCCGGGTAGTGAACTTGGCCACATCGGAGGCGGTGGGAGCGCCAGGCGGGGGGACGATCCGGGCAGGCCGGCGGACCATTTCTGGGCTGCGCGTTCGCGGCCGCCGTGGGTGGGGGCGGGGTGCGGGGTCTCGGACGGCGTTGACGGGGCCATCGTCCCAGTAACGGGGTGCGGCGAAAAATCGGGTGCGCCAGGTCGCGCCGTTCGACTAAAGGGGCCGACGTTCGGGTACGGGGCTCGGTTCGGCCGCGGCGGGCGACACTCGCGTACGGGAGCGCGCGGTTCGGGGGCGATGCCTGGATCAGGGGGGAGCGAGGGCGCCCCCGGCCCCGCGTGCGGTGCGCGGACGGCGGCTGCCACGTTGCGTTAGGCGCTCGCGCTGTGGTGCGGTCATGCGCTGCCCGAGCCTGGCTGGCACGAACGTGGCGCCGCCGACGTGGCCAAGCGCGACAGCCTGCGGCCGGGCCGCCAACGAGCATGCACCCGGGCGCGGCCGCCTCGTGGCAGACACGCCGGAGCGTCCGGCGGATCTTTACCGGCCCGCTGGCAGATCGCCCCGGCGGTTCGCGCCCTAAGCTGGCTTTGTGACGTCTACTGGCCCGCTGCGCGATCCGGCGAACCGCGTCTCGCCCAAGGCCGTACGGCTGTGGTTGCTGGAGTCGCTGATCGCCTTCGTGTTCTTCGCCGGCATCTCGCTGCTGCTGTCGCGGTGGGCGGGCGGCTGGTCCTGGGTGCCCGACTGGTTCGCCCGCGACCCGTGGCTGCTGCCCGCCGCCGTCGTGGTGCTGACGCTGCCGTTCCTGGCGGCCGAGCCGTTCGTACGGTACGCCGTGCATCGCTGGGAGCTGTCAGGAGACGTCGTCTACGCCAGGTCGGGATTCCTGACCAGGGAGTGGGTGTTCGTGCCTGTGAGCCGCATCCAGACGGTCGACAAGGGGCAAGGGTGGTTCGAGCGGATGCTCGGTCTGGCCACCCTGGAGATCCGCACGGCGTCCCATGCGGGCTCATCCACGATCAAGGGGCTCGACTACCGGGTGGCGGCCGGGCTGGCCGAGGAGCTGGCCCGCCGGGCCGAGCAGCTGAGGGACGACGCGACATGACCGGCCCCCACCCCGACGGCCCGTCCCAGCCCATCGGCCCGTCCCAGCCCATCGGCCCGCCGCCGTCCACCGACCCGGCCCCACCCACCGACCAGCCGCCGCCGTCAACCGACCGGCCACGCCCGCACGACGGGCAGCCGTCCCCGGCCCCACCTCACGGCGGCCAGTCCTCCGCGCCGGTGCCTCCTCAGGCCGGCGGATGGTCGGCGCCGTCCGGGCCGCCTCCGGACGCCCAGGACGCCGGACGGTTCCCGCCGCCGGGCCATCCGGGCGCGGGGCCGTTTCCCGGGCCCCCCGTCGTGCGGGTGCCGCAGCGGCTCAGCCCCAAGGTGCTGCTCATCGACCCGGTGCGCATGCTGCCTTCCCTCCTCCTCCCCCTGGTCGGCGTCCTGTTCGTGGGCGGTTTCTCGGCCAGGTCGTATGGCTACGCCGCCGCCGGCGTCGTCGGCGCCGTGGTGTTCGCGATCATCCGCTGGGCCACGTTCACGTACGAGATCGTCGGCGACCGGCTGGAGACCAAGCGCTCGCTGATCAGCCGCTCCGTCCGTACCATCCCGCTGGAACGCATCCGCGGCGTCGACGTCTCCACCCCGCCCATGCACCGGCTGCTCGGCCTGACCATCCTCAAGATCGACACCGGGGCGAGCGGCGGCGAGGAGGAGGCGAAGCTCGCCGGCATCACGCCGGAGGAGGCGGAACGCCTCAAGGCGGTTCTCCTGCGCCGCGCCGCCGAGCCCGAGCCGCACGCCCCCGGCGAAGCGGCGCCCGCCGCCACCGGGCCCAGGGAGCGCCCGATCATCGACGTGCCGCGCAGGTGGCTGCTGTACGGGCCGCTCTCGGGCGCGTACCTGCTGACCCCCTTCGCCTTCGCCGGCGGCCTGGTGGGGCTGGCGTTCCAGTGGGGCGACGAGCTCGGGGTCAGCCGGGACACCGCCTGGAGCGCGGGCGAGTGGCTCTGGGAGCACCCCTACCTGCTGCTGGCGCTGGCGTTGCTGCTGGTGGTGGCGATGCCGTTCGCGGGCGGCCTCATGTACGCGATCTTCAACTGGGACTTCAGGCTCAAGCGCCGCGACGGCTACCTCGTGGCCGAGCGCGGGCTGATCAACCGGCGCAGCGTGTCGCTGGAGTCGCAGCGGGTGCGCGGCTACGAGATCGTGGACGGCCTGGCCGAACGGTGGGTCGGCGTCACCCGCGTCTGGGCCATCGTGACCGGGCTCGGCGACTCGGAGACGCGGGGGCAACTGCTGCCCGACGTGCCCCGCGACGTGGCCTTCCAGGTGACCGCCGACGCGATCGGCCCCTACCACGGGGACCTCCGTCCCCATCCTCCTGTGGCGCGCCGTCGGCGGTTGTTCCGCGCCGTCTTCCCCTGGCTCCTGGCCGCCCTGCTCGCCGCCGTCGCCGCCTGGCTCACGGGGGCGGTGTTGTGGTGGGTCCTGCTGGTGCTCCTGCTGGTCATGGCCGGCGTCGGGGTGCCGCTCGGGCTCGACCGCTACGCCTCACTGGGTCACGGCTACGACGGGGTACGCCTGTCGGTGCGCTCAGGCTCGCTGCGTCGCGCCCAAGCCGTGGTCGAACGCCGGGCCGTGGTGGGCTGGCGGCTGCGGCAGACGTGGTTCCAGCGGCAGGCCGGGGTCCTCACGCTGATCGCCGGGGTCGGGGCCGGCAAGGGGGGCTACTCGGCGATCGACGTGTCGCTGCCGCAGGCGGTGGGATTCCCCTCCGAGGTGACGCCGGAGTGGCTCGCCCCCTTCCTGGAACGCACCGAACCCTGACCGGGGGCTCGTCCTGGCCGTCGGCGGCTCGGTCACCTGGTGGTCCTGGCACAGGTGGTGAACCCGGAACACCTGGTGGGCGCGGGCACGAGGACGAGTGCTCCTGCTCCTGCCACCGCCGCGTGTCGCCCGGCCTCCCGCACCCCGCGCCCGATCACTGCTGGTTCGCCTGGGCAGCCCAGGTTTGTCGTGCTCGGTGGCGGTCCGTTCTGACCTGAGCGGTCCGGCTCGTTCTGATCAATCCTGGCGGCGGGCGCCGAACATGATCTCGTCCCAGGTCGGCACCGAGGCCCGGCGGCCCCTCGAACCCTTGCGCGCCTGACGGGCGGCCGGAGCGGGCGGCGGAGAGGGCACCGGCACGGCCGGGTCCTCCTTCGGCTCGTCCTTGGCCGCCCGCGCCGCCGGAACCGCCGGAGCGGGCTTCGGCTTGGGCGCCGGCGGCTTGCTCTCCCGAACCGGCTGCTCGGGCTCGGCCCGACCCGCCTTCTTCTGCGCCGCCAGCTTCGCCGGTGTCGGCCTCTCAGGCTCGGCCGCCGGCTCAGGCGCGTCTTCGGCGGCGGGCGTCGCCTCCCGAACGGTCGCCGCCTCGGCGGCGGGCGCCGGGTCGGGAACGCGTGTGGGCTCAGGAGCGGGCGTCGGCTCGGGAACGGAGACCGTCTCAGGAGCGGCAGCGGCCTCAGGGGCGGGCGTCGCTTCAGGAGCCGACGTCGTCTCGGTGACGGCAGCGGCCTCAGCAGCCGACTTCGTCTCGTCACCGGTGGACGACTCGGCGGCTGCGGACGTTTCGGCGATTGCGGACGTTTCGGCGGCGGCTGCTTCCGGAGCGGGAGCCTCACCGGTGGCCTTCGCGGCGGCGGCCGGGGCCTCGGGGGTCGCGGCGGTTGCCGGGGTGGTCTCGGTGGCGGCCGACGCGGCGACTGCCGTCGTCTCGGTAGCCGCCGCGGATGTCTCGGGGGCAACCCCCTCGGGAACGGCCGTGGTCTGCGCCGCCGTTGTGCCCCCACCCAGGATCGTCGTCTCGGCCGCGACCGGGGTTTCGGTCTCGGATGCGGCTTCGGGCATGGCAGCGGTTTCGCCAGCGGCAGTGGAACCGGGAACGGGCGTGGTCCGCGCCGGGACCGTGCCCTCGGCCATGGCCGTTGCTTCGGACGTGGGCGTCGTCCCAGACGGGCTGGTCACTTCGCCGGCGACCGGCTGCTCGGTGACGGCCGGCTGCTCGGCGGCGGCGGTTGCAGCGTCCGGGGATCCGGCCGGGGCGGTCTCGTCGTTCTTGGCGGTCTCGACGGCAGCGGCCGTCTTGCCGGCTTCGACGGCGTTTGTGCCGGTGGCCTCGACGGCGGTCTCGCCGCTTGCGACGGGCTGGACCGGTGCGGATCCGGACCCGAGCTCGGGCTGGGCCTCGGTCCCGGCGGTCACGCCCTTCGCGGCGGGAGCCGGCGTCGTCTCCGGGGCGGCCGTGGCGGCGGCCTCTGTGGTGGTGGGGTGCGCGACAACTTCCACCGTGGCGTCCGTGGAGGCGGCCGGTGCCACGGATGCGGTGGCCGCTTCCGTGGCGGCCTGCGGGGCGTCCTCCGTTGTGGGAACGGCTGCGCCTGCCCCGGCCTGGCTCTCGGCGGCCCCGGACTCGGCCCTGGTGGGCCTCTGCGCGTCGGCGGCGGTCTCGGCGACGGCCTTCTCCGCGAGCTCGGCGGGCGTGACGACGGACGGGCCCGTGGCGGGCGGCGCGTCGGCCCGGACAACGGCCGTCTCAGCGTGTGCGGTCGCCTCAACCTGGGCGCTCGGCTCCGGTTGGATGGTCGGTTCCGGGTGGCGGGCCGGGGACGTGGGCTGGGCGGACGGCGACTCGGAGTGGGTGGTCGCCGAGTTGCGCAGATCGGCGGCCGGCTGGTCTCGGGCCGGCGAGAGCGTATCGGCGGGCGCATCCGGTCGCGCCGCCCGCTGGTTCTGGACGGGCGTGAACTCCTGCCCGGCCGGTCGGCCGTCAGAGGTGGGCCTCTGCGTGCCAGGCCGGTCCTCGACGAACGCGGGCCCCTGTGCGGGGCGCTGGTCGTCGGCGGTGGTGAAGCGCTGGTCGGGTGCGGGGGCGTCGGCGGTGGGCGGCCGGGGGGCCGGGTGGGAGGTCGGTGGGCCGGCGGGGGCGTAGATGGAGTCGGTCTCGCGGTCGCCGGAGCGGCCCGCGCCGAAGTCGGGCAGCCACGGCGAAGAACCGCCGCGGCGGGACGAGGTGTCGCCGGGGCGGGTGTGGCCGGTTTCGCGGGCGGGAGGTTCGGGCCGGTAGGGCTCGCGTACGGAGTCCTGCCGGTGGCCGGGCTCCTGCCGGTGGCCGGGCTCCTGCGGCCGGCCGGAGTCGGCGCGGTGGCCTGCGTCTCTGGCCGGGGAGTCGTGGCGTGCGGCCGGCTCCTCGCCGTGGTCGAAGTCGTGGCGCGGGGTGAAGGGCGCCTCGCGCGGCGGCGTCTCCGGCGGCCGCGTGTAGGCGGTCTCCGGCGACCGGACCGGCGGCGTGTAGCCGACGGCGGGCTCCTCCGGCTCGCGGCGCACCACCGACGGGAACGGCAGCGCGTCGGAGGCGAGCGGCGGCACCGGCTGCAGTTTGGCCACCCGCGGCGCGAACGGCATCACCGTGGTGTCCTCCACCACGGCGGGATCGGGGTCGAAGTCGGCGGACGACAGCCGCAGGGCCTCGTCGTCGTGGGGTGTCACGTGGCGCTTGCGCGGGTCGAAGAGCCACTCGGCGTGGCGCGTGTGACCGTTCCACACGTAGCCGAGCTTGACCCGCCACAGGCCGTCGTCGCGCTTGGCGGAGTCCCAGTCGATCTCGTCGGTGGGCACGCCGCGCCTGGTCAGCCGCTCCGCGACGAGGTCGCCGAGCGTCGGCCCCGGGGCGGACTCGCCCGGCATCCGTACGGCCACACGTTGCGCCTGCTGGGCGACGTACTCCCGCTCCTGCAGCACCGGCCCCTCGAACCAGCGGACGCGCTCGACGGGGATCCCGGCGGTCGCCGCGATCTCCTCCGCCGTCTCTCCGGCTCGGATGCGGGCCTGGATCTCCTTGGGGCGCAACGGACTCTCCACTTCGATCTCGTACTGGCCGAGACGGGAGAAGTTGCCGCGGACGGCAGCACGGAGCCGGTCGTCCACGGGAAGCGTGAAGCGCGTACCCCGTCCGGCAGTAGCCAGCACGAGGTAGGTGCCGTCCTCACTTACCGCGACGAGTCGGAGCTCCTGCATGCGAGTCCCTTCGTCAGCGTCGCCATTCTTCCCCCGGACCCTTGAGTCTCTCGCGTGTGCCGGTTGCCTGCCAGCACCGTACCCGGCATGTCCGAACATCGCCTTCCTGGGATAGCCCGCAGGCGTTGTGACGCCGGTCACATTTGTGGAATCCATCACTCTAGAGCCCGCCATCGCGCATGAGGAGGTTAGATGCCGTCGGCGGGTTCTGGCGAATCGCGCCACGGGAGGGCGTGCACTTCAGCCATGAGGCGATCGCGGCGGGGCCGGCTTCGGGATGAAGTTCCAGGTGACGGGCGGCGGCTCCGGCGAGGTACGGGGTGTGCGGAGAGTATGCCCGGCCGTCCGGAGTGATGTGACATGTGCCGGTGGAGGAGGCTCCGACCACGAACACGCCCTTACGTACCAGCGACCGTGCGGCGCGGTCGAGGGCGGGGGAGCCGGCGCCGTCGATCGTCATGCTCGTCACGGAGGGTCCTCTGGCGTGCCTGCGGATCCAGTCCAGCCCGGCCAGGACATCGGACAGCGTGCCGGAGCCGCCGCAGCCGAGCACCCGCACCGAGGCGAGGCCGGCCTTCGGCGCGACACTGTGTGTGCGGGAGGCGGACCGCGTGCCGTGGCCGCCGCAGTCGCGTCCGGTGCCGCCGGTGGCGTCGAACGCCCGCCACACCCGCTCCCCGAAGCCCCGCCCATCCTCGTCCCCAGCCTCCGTGCCCGTATCCACGCCGCTGCTCACGACGTACACGGTGACGCCCGCGCCGTCCGCCTCCACGGCGTACGGACGGGAGGGCCTGCCGCCGGTCATGGGACGGATCTGGCGGTCGGGCTCGATCGAGCGCACCCGCCGGTCGGCGCGCAGGTCGGCCAGTTCGGCGGCGGTGAGGAAGGTGGCGAAGCCGGGCAGCGCCGAGGCGTAGTAGCGGCGCACCCGCCAGCGCACCTCGCCGACGAGATCGCGGGCGGCCACCCGGCTGCGGGCGATGACGATGTACGGGCGGGCGGGCTCGGACGGCGAGGGGTGCAGGGCGAGACCCGAGGCGGGCGTCATGGCGGAGGGTACGGCGGTCGCGGCGGCCGTGGCCACGGCCGCGGCGAGGTAAACGGAGGGCAGGCCGAGTCGTCGGGGCACGAGCTATAAGGGTGCCTGTCGCGCAGGTCACAGGAACAACAGGACACGCACTCGCGTCTATTCACGAGACAGCTCTTTACCAACACAGAACGCATGGCGAGAGAGGACTGAACCGGGGGATGAGTGACGGGCAGCGGGGGTTCGAGCTGAGCGTCCCACAGATCCTGGGCAGTGCCCTGGCCGCGGTGACGGCCGCGGTGGCCGCGTCGTACCTCGGCGTGGCGGGCACGGTGATCGGGGCGGCGGTCGTCAGCGTCGCCAGTACGGTCGCGACGGCGATCTACACGCACTATCTCAAGCGCACCGGAGAGCGGGTCAAACAGCACACGCTGGTGCCAAAAGGGGGACGCGACCCGGAGCAGGGCCTGCTGGCCGCCGCCGCACACGCGACCAGGGCCGACGCCGACAGGGAGACGACTCCGCACGCGGCCTCGAACGACGAGGGCACCGCACGGCACGAGACTCCGGCCGACGGCGACACGCCGGACGCGACCTCGGGTGACGGCGGGTCCACGCTGGTGATGCCGGTCGTACGCGGGCCGGGCCGCGGGCTGCCGTGGATGAAGGTCGGTGCGGCGGCGGCGATGGTGTTCGCGGTCAGCATGGGGAGCATCCTGGCCTACCAGGCGCTGGCCGATCGGACGGTGCACGAGCAGGTCACCGGCAAGGCGCCGGTGAAGGCGCGCGAGGACAGGACGCCGGCCACCCGCGAGCCGGAGAGCCGGGCGCCCGCGTACCCGCCGCACACCCTCACGACGGAGCCGGAGACGCCGACGCCCACCCCGACACCGACCCCGACGCCGAGTGCGACGCGGAGCAGGACGCCGTCCGGGCGTCCCACGTCCGAGCCGGCGCCCACGCGGTCGGAGCCGGTGACGCCGTCGCAGGGAACGACGGAGGCGCCGCCGCAGGAGCAGCCCGAGCAGCCGGACGGGACCGACGAGACGCCGACGGCCACCACGGAGCCGTCCCCGCAGACGGGCCAGGACGAGGCCGACGACCACCCCGCCGGCCGGGGCGACCTGCGGTGAACCGCCGTCCGGCCGGCGGTGGTCGCCCGGAGGCGGTCCGGGGCGGTCCGGGGCGGTTCGCGGTGGCTCGCCGGTGGGGCTAGCCGAGCACCGTGTCCAGGTAGTCGTTGGTGAACAGGCGCCCCGGGTCGAGGCGGTCGCGCAGGGCGACGAAGTCGGCGTGGCGCGGGTACACCTTGGCCAGGTACGCGGCGTCGCGCGTGTGCAGCTTGCCCCAGTGGGGCCGGCCGTCGAGGCGGGTCATGATCTCCTCGACGCCGTCGAAGTAGGCGGGGTTCGGCGTCGGCCGGTAGACGTGGCAGGCGACGTACGCCGTCGGCCGCCCGTACGCGGTGGACAGCCACGCGTCGCTGGGCGGCGTCACCCGCACCTCCACCGGAAAGGTGATCTTCCAGTCCATCCGCCCGATCAGGTCCCCGGTCTCACGCAGAGCCTGGGCCAGGCGCTCGCGCGGGACGGCGTACTCCATCTCCAGGAAGCGCACGTCCCGTCGCGCCGTGAACACCTTGTACGAGGCGTCCACCGACTCGGAGTCGCCCAGCGCCGCCGCGCTGACGGCGTTGATCTTCGGGATCGACCCGGGCAGGCGGGCGCCGAGCGCGCAGGCGGCGCCGAAGACGGTGTTCTCCAGGAACACGTTGTCCAGCCAGTGCCGCAGCGCGCCGGGCGGCCGCGCCGGGCCGGGGCTGCGGTTGTTGGTCTTGACCAGGCAGGCGTCGGTGTGCGGCAGCCAGAAGAAGTCGAGGTGCTCGTTCGCCGCGGTCAGGTCGTCGAGCGAGCGCAGGATGTCGCTGAGCGCGAGCCTGCGGCGCCGCTGGCGCAGCAGGAACGCGGGCTCGACCCGGAACGTCACGGCCGTCAGCACCCCGAGGGCGCCGAGCCCCACGCGGGCCGCGTCGAAGAGGTCGTCGCCGGGCGCGGCGGTGGTCACGGAGCCGTCGGCGAGGACGAGCTCCAGTGCGGCGACCTGGTCGGCGAGGCCGCCGCTGTCGCGGCCGGTGCCGTGGGTGCCGGTCTGGATGGCGCCGGCGACGGTCTGCTCGGTGATGTCGCCCATGTTCGCCAGGGCCAGGCCGCGTTCGGCGAGCAGTTCGTTGAGCGCGCGCAGCGGGGTGCCGGCCGCGACGGTGACGAGGCCGTCGGCGTACGACCTGATCCCGGTCAGCGCGCCGGGGCGGAGCATGATGCCGTCGGTCAGGGCCACTCCGGTGAAGGAGTGGCCCGTCCCGATCATGCGGACGCGCCGCCCTGAGGCGGCGGCGTCCCGTACGGCGCGTACGACGTCCTCGACGGAGGCGGGTGTACGCACCTCGGCGGGGGTGCCCGACTGGTTGCGCGCCCAGTTCACGAAGGTCACGAGCACCCCTTGGGAAAGAGCATCGTTCCGTTAGACGCGAACGATACTCACTTCTCCCAGCCTTCCGGAACGGGGAAGATGTCGCCGGGCTCGAGGTTCTGGCTCTTGATCACGTCGGAGACCGTCACCAGGTGGTAGCCCTTGTTCTTCAGCGTCTTGATGAGCGAGGGCATGCCGTCCACGGTCTGCTTGACCCAGTCGTGCATCAGGATGATGCCGTTGGGCTTGGCCACGGCCAGCGTCTGCTTCTGGATGGCCTTGACGTTCTTGGAGCTCCAGTCCTGGGAGCCGGCGGTCCACAGGATCATCGGCATGCCGAACTCGGCGGCGATGTCGGAGACCTGGAGGTCGGCCAGCCCGTACGGCGGGCGCAGCAGCTTGGGCTCGACGCCCGCCGCCTTCTTCACCGCGTCCTGGGTCTTCTGGATCTCGCTCTTGATGGTCCCGGCCTCGCTCTTGGTGAAGTCGGGGTGGCTGTAACTGTGGTTGCCGAGCTCGTGGCCCTCGGCGGCCATGCGCTTGACGTAGGAGGGGCGGCTCTTCACGTATTGGCCCTCAAGGAAGAACGTCGCCTTGGCGTCGTACTTCTTGAGCGTGTCGAGCAGTGTGCCGGCGTACTTGCCCGGTCCGTCGTCGAAGGTCAGCGCGATGCACTTGACCTGCGAACAGTCGATGGGCTCCTTCTTCGGCGCCTGAGCCGACGCGGGTGCCGGGGCGACAGCGACGCAGACGGCCGCGATTGCTAGAAGTGATGTGATTCGTCGGGACATAACAAATGCTTCCGGTGTGATGGGTGTTGCGAGGGATGTCCCGACGGTAGCGGATCACGTCTGCGACGGTGAAGGAGCCTCGGGAAGTCTCAGCAAACCCGAACCTCCGATCCCGACCGCCACGGCCAGGGCGGCGGCGCAGACGGAGAAGACGTACGCGCTGGAGGCGCCGTGCGACTCGGTGAGCGCCCCGCCCGCCCACGAGCCCAGCGCCACGCCGAACCCGATCGCGGTCGAGATCCAGGCCATGCCCTCGGTGAGCAGCGACTGCGGCACCATCCGCTCGGTGATCGAGAAGACCGTGATGAGCGTCGGGGAGATGGCGAACCCGGCCAGGAACAGCGCCGCCGCCATGATCCACGGGCTGCCGATGAACATGATCGGCACCAGCCCCACCACGAACAGCCCGAGCGCCCTGACGAACCGCTTGCGCAGCGGGATCCGCCAGTTCCGCGAGCCGAACCAGAGCCCCGACACCATCGACCCGCCCGCGAACGCGGCCAGCAGGAACCCGGAGACCCCCTTCACGCCGTGCTCGTCGGCGAAGGCCACCGTGATCAGGTCGACCGACCCGAAGATCGCGCCCAGCGCCAGGGAGACGCAGGCCAGCAGGGCGATGCCGGGGATCAGGATGGGCGAGCCCGCCGACGACCTGATCTCCTGCACGGGCGGCTGGGTGTCGTGCTGCGTCGCCAGCGCCAGGCTGCCGGCCAGCATGCACAGCAGCGCCACGATCAACCCCGCGTACGGGTTCACGCTGGTCGCCAGCACCGTGACCAGCGCGGGCCCGGTGACGAAGACGACCTCGTCGGCCACCGACTCGAACGCGAACGCGGTGTGCAGCCGGCCGGAGCCGCCGTAGATGACCGACCAGCGGGCCCGCACCATCGAGCCGATCGACAGCGAGGTCGCGCCCACGACGAGCCCGCTGGCGTAGAACGTCCAGTCGGGCAGTCCCCACCCGGCGAAGCCCATGAGGGCCACCAGCGCGACCGCGTTGACGACCGCGAACGGCGGGATCACCCGCCCCTGCCCGAACCTGTCCACGAGCCGGCCCGACAGCGGCGCGGCGACGGCGAAGGCCACGTTGGTGGTGGCGGCGACCGCCCCGGCGGTGGCGTAGGAGCCGGTCAGGGTGGAGATCAGCAGGATGACGCCGATGCCGAGCATCGACATCGGCATCCGGCCGACGAACCCGGCCAGCACGAACGCTTTGACGCCGGGCCTGTCGAACAACCCCCGGTAAGGCCCGACCACGCTGTTTCCCCCTTACTAAAAAGCAGCTAACCATTGCGCACCGTATGTCCGGTTGGCAAGTCGGTTTCTAGTGGGGTGAGTTAACGTGTCCCGGGTGTCGGGTCTTCCCTCGTTCCGTGCGGTCATGCTCATGGTCATCGCCGTGCTCGCCGCCACGGTGGCGGCCGGCGGGGTCGTCGTGCTCGTGAGCGACGACGTGGTCGGCAGCACGCGGGAGCCGCCCGTACGCGGGAAGCCGAGCCCGAGTCAGTCACCCGCGCCCCGCCTCGACCAGCTCGTCCCCACCGCGGCCCCGGTGAAGGACCCGGTCAGAGACCTCGCGCGGGCGGGCCACAAGGTCACCGCGACGCCGCCGCGAGTGCTGGCCATCGCCCCCGGCACGGTGCCCAAGCAGACCAGGTTCCGCCTCGGCGAGCTCGCCAGCGTGCGCAAGGCGACCGTGGTGGACGCGGGCGCGGTCAAGGTGTCGGGCACCTCGATCAACCTGCTGGCGGTGGACCCGGCGGACTTCCGCTCATGGACGCCGCAGCCGATCGCCGACCAGCCCGCCGTGTGGCAGGCCCTGGCCAGGGGCGAGCTCGTGACCGACGCGGCCGCGATGCGCAAGTTCGGCATGATCCTCGGCGCCATGTACCAGGTGGACGGCGGGCCCCGGCTGCGCGTCGCGGCCTCGGCCCCGCTCGGGCTGCACGGCGTGGACGGGCTCGTGAGCGCGGATCTGGGCCGGCGGCTGGGGTTCGCGCAGGGGGTGGCGGTGCTGCTGCACGGCAAGGCGGGCAAGATCCGCGAGTCGGGCGTGCGCCAGCTGCTCGGCAAGAGCGCTCAGATCGTCATGCTGGATGCCTCCGCCCGCACCGCCAAGCAGCGCCAGCCTGTCCAGCAGCCGTCCCAGGACCAGCCCGCCCAGGACCAGCCGCAGCAGGTCACGGTCGGCCGCCCTGGCAGCTACCTGGAGCTCTACAAGGCCTCGGCCACCCGCTGCCCCGGCCTGTCCTGGACGGTGCTGGCCGCGATCGGGCAGGTGGAGAGCAGCCACGGGCGCAACAACGGCCCGTCGAGCGCGGGCGCTCTCGGGCCGATGCAGTTCATGCCCGCCACCTGGAAGCACTACGGCGTCGACGGCGACGGGGACGGCAAGAAGGACATCTGGAGCCCTTACGACGCCGTGCCCGGCGCCGCCAACTACCTGTGCGCGAACAAGGCCGGCCAGGGCGGCGAGCGCCTGCGCAAGGCGATCTGGTTCTACAACCACTCGTGGGACTACGTGAACAAGGTCATGGGCATCGCCGAGGCGTACGCCCGCACCTACGCCTGAGCGGACGCGCCGGCTACGCCTGAGCGGCCGGCTGGGGCCGCCGGCGCGGGGGCGGGCAGCAGGTGAGCGGGCACGGCGCCGGATCGGGCTCGTCCAGCAGCTCGCGCACCATCTGGACGAAGCGCGGATGGGTGCCCGCCGTCGCGGCGCGCTCCATCGGCAGGCCCAGCTCCGCCGCCACCGCCTTCGCCTCGGTGTCGAGGTCGTAGACGACCTCCATGTGGTCGGAGACGAACCCGATCGGCACCAGCACCACGGACCCGGCGTCGATCTTGCGCAGATGGTCGCACACGTCCGGCTCCAGCCACGGCACCTGCGGCGGGCCGCTGCGCGACTGCCACACCAGGTCCCACGGCTGGTCGCGGCCGAGCGCCCGGCTGACCAGCTCCGCGCTCCTGCGCAGCTGCGCCTCGTAGAGCCCGCCGGACGGGCCGGCCGTCTCGGCCATCGAGACGGGGATGCTGTGGGCGGTGAAGACGAGCCGCGCGTCGTCGCGGCCCAGCCGGTCGAGCGCCGCGCGGGTGCGGTCGGCCATCGCGGCCACGAACCCGGGGTGCTCGCCGTAGTGGCGCAGCTTGACCAGCTCGGGGCCGTCCTCGACGGAGATGCGGTCGATGTCCTCGTAGTACTGCCGGCAACTGGAGTAGCCGGCGAACGCGGAGGTGGCGAACACGGCGGCCTTCCGCACGCCGTCCGCCCGCATCTGACGTACGGTGTCCTCGCCGAACGGGTGCCAGTTGCGGTTGCCCCAGTAGACCGGCATCCCGGCGACCGGGCGCAACGCCTCGACCAGCGCGCGGTTCTGCTCGTTGATCGGGCTGACCCCGCCGAAGCTCTGGTAGTGCTCGGCCACTTCGAGCAGCCGTTCGCGGGGCACGCCCCGCCCGCGCACGACGTTCTCCAGGAACGGCATCACGTCGTCGGGCCCCTCGGGACCGCCGAACGACAGGACCAGCAAGGCGTCGTAAATTCCCACGTGACAACCCTATGCGGGAGTGTCTCCGGTCTTCTCCGCGAGGTAGGTTCGATCGAGTGAGCGCATTCAACGACATACGTGACTATGTGGCCATCCCCCGGGTTCTGTCGCTGCGACTATCGCCCGACGGCTCCAGACTCGTCTCCACCGTCCAGTCCCTCAACCCTGACGGCAAGTCGTTCGGCACCGCGCTCTGGGCCATTCCCGTGGACGGCGAGCCGTACCGGCTGACGCGCTCGGCCAAGGGGGAGTCCGCCGCCGTCTTCACCGCGGCCGGGGACGTGCTGTTCACCTCCGCGCGGCCCGACGTGACCGTCAAGGACTCCACCGACGAGGTGCCGTCGCTGTGGCTGTTGCCCCGCGCGGGCGGTGAGGCCCGCCAGGTGGCCGCCAGGCCCGGCGGCATCGGCGCGGTGCGCACGGCCGGCGACGTGGTCGTGTTCTCCTCCGACGTCCTCGACGGCGAGGAGGCGGCCGAGCAGGACAAGCGCAAGGCCCGCAAGGACGCCGGGATCAGCGCCATCCTGCACGAGGGCTACCCCGTCCGCTACTGGGACCACGACCTCGGGCCCGGCCGGCCCCGGCTGTTCGCGGCCAGGCTCGGCGCGGACCGCCTGGAGGACGTACGCGACCTGACCCCCGACGCGGGCGAGGCGCTGCGCGAGGGCGGGTTCGAGCTGACCCCCGACGGCGCCACCGTGATCACCACCTGGCGCGAGTTCCTGCCGAACGGCCAGTGGCGCACCGACCTGGTGGCCATCGACGTGGCCGGTGGCGAGCGGCGCGTGCTGCTGAGCGACGAGGCCCACGACTTCAACGGCCCGATGGCGGTCTCTCCCGACGGGACCCAGATCGCCTGCTCCCGCGAGCGGCACACCGGATACGACGTCTCGGCGCGCAGCGAGCTGTGGATCGCCGACCTCGCCACCGGGCAGGGCCGCGCGTACGCGCCCGACCTGTTCCCGATGGACGTCGAGTGGGCTCCTGACAGCTCCGCCGTCTACCTCGTGGCCGACCACCAGGGCCGCCGCCCGATCTTCCGCGTGACGCCCGGCGATGCTGACGGCGGCGACGAGACGGTCAGGCTCACCCAGGACGACGCCGCCTACCTCGGGCTCAGCCCGTCCCCCGACGGCCGCTTCGTCTACGCCCTGCGCAGCGCCGTCAACCTCGCGCCCGGGCCGGCCAGGATCGACGCGGCCACCGGCGACATCGCCGACCTGCCGACGCCCGCGCCGCGCCCCGAGGTGCCCGGCACGCTGACCGAGATCTCCGCCACCGCCGACGACGGCGCCACCATCCGGGGCTGGCTCGTCCTGCCCGAGGGCGCCTCCGCCGCCGACCCGGCGCCGTTCCTGCTGTTCATCCACGGCGGCCCGGTGGCCTCGTGGAACGACTGGCAGTGGCGCTGGCAGGCGTGGATCATGGCCCAGCACGGGTACGCCGTCCTGCTGCCCGACCCCTGCCTGTCCACCGGCTACGGCCAGGAGATGATCGACCGCGGCTGGGGCAACTGGGGCCCGCGCACCCAGGCCGACCTCGACGCGATCGTGGACGTGGCCCTGGCCAGGGACGACATCGACAGCGAGCGCGTCGCCGCGCTGGGCGGCTCGTTCGGCGGCTACATGGCCAACTGGCTCGCCGGCCACACCGACCGCTACCAGGCCATCGTCACCCACGCCTCGCTGTGGCACCTCGACCAGTTCGCCGGCACCACCGACGCGGCCATGTACTGGCAGCGCGAGTTCGGCGTCCCCGGCGGGGAGCGCTACCAGCTGCTGTCGCCGCACCTCTCGCTCGACAAGATCACCACCCCGCTGCTCGTCATCCACGGCGACAAGGACTACCGGGTGCCGATCGGCGAGGCCCTGCGGCTGTGGTGGGACCTGCGCCGCACGGAGGTGGACTCGAAGTTCCTCTACTTCCCCGACGAGAACCACTGGATCCTCAAGCCGGGCAACGCCGTCGCCTGGTACGAGACCGTGCTCGCCTTCCTCGCCCAGCACGTGCTGGGCCAGGAGTGGAAGCGTCCGGAATCGGTGGCGTGATGACGGACTTCCTGAGACTGGCCGAGGAGATCGCCCGCGAGGCGGGGGAGATGATCCTGGCCAAGCGGCCGACCATGTCGGCCGAGATCGAGACCAAGTCCAGCCCCACCGACGTCGTCACCACGCTGGACAAGGCGTCGGAGGAGCTGATCCGCGACCGCATCCTGTCGGCCAGGCCCGGCGACCGGATCCTGGGTGAGGAGGGCGGCGAGGCGCCCGGCGAGTCGGACGTGCGCTGGATCGTCGACCCGATCGACGGCACGGTCAACTTCCTGTACGGCCTGCCCGACTGGGCCGTGTCGATCGCCGTGGAGGTCGAAGGCCAGGTCGTGGCGGGCGTCGTCAACGTGCCCGCCCGCGGCGAGGTCTACACCGCGGCACTCGGGCAGGGTGCCTGGCTCGGGCACGAGCGGCTGCGCTGCAACACCGGCGTGCCGCTGGCGCAGGCCCTGGTCGCCACCGGGTTCGGCTACTTCAAGGAGCGGCGGGCCGTCCAGGGCGAGGTGGTGGCGCAGGTCGTGCCGCGCGTGCGCGACATCCGGCGCGGCGGCTCGTGCGCCATCGACATGTGCTCGCTGGCGGCGGGCCGGGTGGACGCCTACTACGAGCGCGGGGTCAATCAGTGGGACTTCTCGGCGGCCGGTCTGGTGGCCACCGAGTCGGGCGCCAGGCTGGGCGGGCTGCACGGCAGGCCGGTCAGCCCCGACTTCGCGCTGTGCGCGGCTCCAGGACTGTTCGAGGAGCTGCACGACCTGCTGGCAGGACTGAACCCCGAACGTGACGCCTGACGTCCTCAGACGAAGGTGTCATGGGCGAAACGGCCGGAGCCCGGCTCCGGCCGTTTCGCGTTCAGCTAGCGGGGCAACGGGATGCCGTGATCGTCGGCCAGCCGTCGCAGGTCCTCGATCTCGGCGGTGAGGGTGTCGGCGAGGTAGTCGTCGCCGACGCTGCGGGCCTCCCGAAGGCCCTTGTAAGCCTGGTCGAGGCGGTGTTCGATCGTGGTCGTGAACTCGCCCATCTCACCTACTCTCTGGGGGTTCGATCCGTGTGGGCGGCGAAGTTACCCCATTGCCGGATGAAGACTGGGCAATGGGTGTCCCGCAGGCATACCCCGGCTCGTCGCCCTCCGAAACATGAAATTCGCCTCGCTCCGCATCCCCAGGGGGTCACCCTGCCCTGAACATGCCTTACCGTGCGCTTATCGAGGTGGTGGGCACAATGAGGGCCCCGAATCGGGAAAGAGGTGTGCCAGGCGTGCGAGTGCTGGTGGTTGAGGATGAGCGGGTGCTCGCCGACGCGATCGCGACGGGGCTGCGGCGCGAGGCGATGGCGGTCGACGTCGCCTACGACGGCGGCGGCGCGCTCGAACGGACCTCCTACATCGACTACGACGTCATCGTGCTCGACCGCGACCTGCCCGTCGTCCACGGCGACGAGGTGTGCCGGCGGCTGGTCGAGCAGCGGACGGCCTCACGGATCCTCATGCTGACCGCGTCCGGCGACGTGGACGACAAGGTGGAGGGGCTCGGCCTCGGGGCCGACGACTACCTCGCCAAGCCGTTCGTCTTCGTCGAGCTGGTCGCCCGGGTCCGCGCGCTCGGCCGCCGCTCCGCCCCCGCCCTGCCGCCCGTGCTCGAACGCGCCGGCATCCGGCTCGACCCGGGCAAGCGGCTGGTGGAGCGCGACGGCAAGGAGGTCGTGCTGACGAAGAAGGAGTTCGCGGTGCTCGAAGAGCTGATGCGGGCCGAGGGCGCCGTCGTCAGCCAGGAGGACCTGCTGGACAAGGCATGGGACGAGAACATCGATCCCTTCACCAACGTGGTCCGCGTGACCATGATGACGCTGCGGAAGAAGCTGGGCGAGCCTCAGGTGATCGAGACCGTGCCCGGGGTTGGGTACAAATTGTGACTGAAAGGCCAGAACGCGAGGCGGGGCCGACGCACCCCATGATCAGCCCGCATTCGGCGCGGAAGGCGACGCGGGTGCAGGAGGCGCCGCCGCCGACGGGGCCGCCCGCATGGGACGGTCCCCCTCCGCCCGCGCGGCAGCCCGTTCAGCGCTCCACCATGGAACGTGTGAAGGAGCTCCCCGCCAAGGTCAGCATCCGGTGGCGGCTGACGATCACCTACGGCGCGCTCGTGTTCGGGGCCGGGGCAGTGCTGCTCATCTCGGTCTACGCCATCGTCGGCACGGCCATCAGCACGGCCTGGCCGACGATCGATCTGGGCCTGGGCCCTTACGAGAACGAGCAGTTGCAGAACCGCTGGCGCCAGTTCCAGGAGCTGGCCATCGCCAACGCCCGTGACGGACTGCTCGGCAGCGCGCCCTTGGCACTGGTGGGCGTGGGCATCCTGGCGCTCATCATCGGCTACTTCGTGGCCGACCGGGCGCTCAAGCCCGTCGCGCAGATGACCGCCACCGCCAAGAAGCTCTCGGAGAGCACGCTCGC
Organism: Nonomuraea maheshkhaliensis; assembly: GCF_039529435.1. Taxonomy (NCBI): domain Bacteria; kingdom Bacillati; phylum Actinomycetota; class Actinomycetes; order Streptosporangiales; family Streptosporangiaceae; genus Nonomuraea; species Nonomuraea maheshkhaliensis. The sequence continues at coordinate 180,190 of NZ_BAAAMU010000002.1, read as the reverse complement.
CCACCAGCGCATCGCCCTGGAGGGCCCGAGCGACGAGCTGAAGGAGCTGGCCGACACCTTCGACGCCATGCTCGCCCGGCTCAACGTCGCCTTCGACACCCAGCGCAGGTTCGTGGCCAACGCCTCTCACGAGTTGCGTACGCCGCTGACCATCAACAGGACGGTCCTGGAGATCGCTCTGTCCGATCCCGAGGCGTCCGAGGACCTGAAAGCGCTCGGGCGTACCCTGCTCGAAGTCAACGCGCGAAACGAGAAGCTCATCGAGGGGCTGCTGCTGCTCGCCAGGAGCGAACGCGAACTCGCGGTGCGTAAACCGCTCGACGTTCAGGAAGTCGCGCAGACGGCCGTGGAACAGGTCACGCCCTTCGCCGAGGAGCACGGCGTAACCATCACCACCGAACTGGTCAGCGCGCCTACCGTGGGCGATCCCGTGCTCCTGGAGCGCTCCGTGAGCAACCTGCTGGAGAACGCGGTCAAGTACAACGTTCCCGAAAACGGAAAAGTATGGATCCGGACGGGAATGGCGGACGGTGCCTTGGTTGTTCAGGTGGCCAACACGGGGCAGCACGTCCCGGCGTACGAGGTGAACAGCCTGTTCGAGCCCTTCAGGAGGCTCCACGCCGACCGCGTGGAATCGGCCAAGGGATCAGGGCTCGGGCTGTCCATCGTCCGTGCGGTGGTACAGGCGCACGGCGGAAATGTGACCGCCGTGCCACGCGATGGTGGAGGACTTGTCGTGACCGTCAGACTGCCGAGGCGCTGACACCCGTGGCGTTCCGGCGCGTTCGTCCGCATGTTGATGCGCGTGTTGAGGCACGGGGGGCGTCTCATTCGCGCCGCACATGTGGTTGGATGTGCCGTCGAACACGGTGGTGCATGACGCCAAGGCTGTGGGTTTCGCCATATTTGGCTAACCATTGCCGTCGGCAGCAGGCCCTGACGTGTTGGGAGGTTCGTTGTTCGTTTCCGCGGGGTACCGATGGGAAATCTCCCCGACGGAACGGGCACAAGATGGGCTTCCCGGACGTTAGAAGACGCGCGATGAGCGCGAAGACATATAGCTGAGGGGGATGGAGTAAGCACAATGGCTACCGACTACGACAGCCCGCGCAAGACAGATGACGACCTGGGGGAGGACAGCCTTCAGGAACTTCAGGCGCGGCGCACGGACAAGTCGTCCGGCAGTATCGACATCGACGAGACCGATCTCGCCGAGTCGCTCGAACTGCCCGGCGCCGACCTGTCCAACGAGGAGCTGTCCCTGCGGGTGATTCCCCGTCAGGCCGACGAGTTCACCTGCTCACGCTGCTTCCTGGTGCACCACCGTAGCCAGCTGGCCTCCGAGAGGAACGGTCAGCAGGTCTGCCGGGAGTGCGCCGCCTGATCATCTGGAGCGAGCGGTCTCGGGGAGATGGCGAGGACCGGTATCGGTTCGTCCCTGAGCGATCGCGACCAAGAGACATGGAGGCATCGCGTGGCCGTACCAGAGAAAGACCGTCAACCAGGCAGTGAGGTCGCCGACCCCGAGAACGAGGTCGGCGAGCTCGTAGGCAGGCTCACCGCGCCAGGTGAGCTCGAACCGGCCGAGCGGCGCAGGCTGCTCGGCCGACTAGCCCGGGCGCTGTCCACCGGGGCCAGGAAGGCCCGGGAGACCGGCGCGGGCCGTGGCCGCTGGCTGGCGGACGTCTTCCTCAACATCGCGCCGCGCATCCCGATCCGGGACCTGCACACCCTCGCCGAGCATCATCACGGCCTGACCGGCGAGGAACTCGCCGACGACCTGGTGCGCACCGCCCAGAAGGCCACGATGACGGTCGGCGCCATCGGCGGAGCACTGGCGGCGGCCGAGTTCGCCGCGCCACCCCTCCTGCTCTCCGCCCCCGCCCAGCTCGTCGCCGAGACCATCGTCGTCGCCGCCATCGAGGTCAAGCTGCTGGCCGAGCTGCACGAGGTCTACGGCGTACGCGTCCAGGGCACCGGCACCCAGCGCGCGGTCGCGTTCACGGCCGCCTGGGCGAAACAGCGCGGCATCGACCCGCTGGCCCCCGCGTCCGTCTCCCTGGCGCTCGGCGCCGCCACCAAGACCGCCCTGCGCAACCGGCTCATGCGCACGCTGGGCCGTCACCTGACCACCTTCGGGCCCTTCCTGACCGGCGCGGTCGCCGGCGGCGCGCTCAACCGCATGGCCACGAAGAAGCTGGGCGAGGCCATCCGCGCCGACCTGCGCGTGAAGCTGCCCCCGGGCGGGGTGGCCGGCGCGGTCGGTTCCGCACCGGCCCGCGACCAGCTCGACGCCTGAACGGCAGGCTAAGCGGCCGGATCGACGCGCAGGCCGCCGAAGGCCATCTTGAGCAGCGCGTCGGCCAGATCATCCGCCGAGGCGCCACGCGCCGGCTGATACCACTCGGTGATCGAGTTGACGCTGCCGAACAGCAGCCGCGTCACCAGCCCGGGATCGACGTCCGCCCTGATGCTGCCCTCCACCGCCGCCTCCGTGACCAGGCCGCTGATGAACCGGTCGAACTCCCGCCGCCGCTCCAGCGCCGCCTGCTCCGTCCCGCTGTTGCCGCGCACCCGCAGCAGCAGCGTCACGTACGGCAGCCGGTCGATGAGCAGGCGCACGCTCTGGCGCACCACCCACTCCAGGCGCTCGATCGCCGCCCCCGAGCAGGCGCGCTCGTCGGCCACCATCTCGAACAGCCCGTCGAGCGCCCGGTCGAGCGCGCGTGACAGCAACTGCTCCTTGCCCGGCACGTGGTAGTAGATGGCCGACTTGGTCACCCCCAGCGCCCTGGCCAGGTCTTCCATGCTGGTGCCGTCGTAGCCGCGCTCGTTGAACACGCCCACGGCCGTGGCCAGCACGGACTCGGGGTCATGGCCCCGCCTGCGCGGCCGGGTGGGGGTCGGAGTGGCCATGTGGCTAAGTATCCCGCTTGTCGATGACTCGTCTGAGCTTGCCCACCGACCGTTCCAGCGTCTCGGGGTCCACCACCTCGACCTCGACGCTCACCCCGACGGTGTCCTTGACCGCCTGGCGCAGCCGTTCGCCCGCCTCGTCCCGCCCGTCGCCGAGCCCGGGGCGCGCCTCGACCCTGACCGTCATCACGTCGAGCCGCCCGGGGCGGGTGAGGTGCAGCTGGAAGTGCGGCGACAGGCCCGCGACGCCCAGCACGACCTCCTCGATCTGGGTCGGGAACACGTTCACGCCCCGCAGGATGATCATGTCGTCTGTACGCCCGGTGACCTTCTCCATCCGCCGGAAGGCCGGCCTGGCGGTGCCGGGCAGCAGCCGGGTCAGGTCGCGCGTACGGTAGCGGATGACCGGCATGGCCTCCTTGGTCAGGCTCGTGAAGACCAGCTCGCCCTCCTCGGCCGGCTCGCCGGTGAGCGGGTCGACGGTCTCGGGGTAGAAGTGGTCCTCCCAGACGTGCAGGCCGTCCTTGCTCTCCACGCACTCGTTCGCCACGCCGGGACCCATCACCTCCGACAGGCCGTAGATGTCGACGGCGTGCAGGTCGAAGCGGTCCTCGATCTCCAGGCGCATCCGCTCGGTCCACGGCTCGGCGCCGAAGATGCCGATGCGCGGCGAGGAGGCCCGCGGGTCCAGGCCCCTGGCGGCGAACTCGTCCAGCAGCGCCAGCATGTACGACGGCGTCATCATCACGATGTCGGGCCGGAAGTCCTCGATCAGCAGCACCTGCCGCTGCGTCATGCCGCCGGAGACGGGCACCACCGTGCAGCCCAGCCGCTCGGCCCCGTAGTGGGCGCCCAGCCCGCCGGTGAACAGGCCGTAGCCGTAGGCGATGTGCACGATGTCGCCGGGCCGCCCGCCGGAGGCGCGGATCGAGCGGGCCATGACCTCCGCCCAGACGTCGAGGTCGTGCTGGGTGTAGCCGACCACGGTCGGCCGGCCGGTGGTGCCGCTGGAGGCGTGCACCCGGGCGACCCGCTCGCGGGGGACGGCGAACATGCCGAACGGGTAGCTGTCGCGCAGGTCCTGTTTCGTGGTGAACGGGAACTTCGCCAGGTCGCCGAGCTCCTTGCAGTCGTTCGGATGCACCCCTGCCTGATCGAACTTGTCCCGATAAAGCGGGACATTGCGGTAGGCGTGGTCGAGGGTGTGCCGCAGCCGTTCGAGCTGGAGCGCCTGCAACTCGTCGCGGGACACCCGCTCGATCGGGTCGAGCTCGTGGGGTGCGGGGGGATCGCCAAGTCTCACTTCAGCTCCCGGCTCCGGCCGCGGAACTCCGCGACCACGTGACCGTCTGGTCGGCGCACGGTGATGTCGTAGATGCCGCTGCGGCCGAAACGGGTGCGCTCGGCCGCCTCGGCCACCAGCACGTCGCCCGCGTGCGCGGGGGAGACGAACGTGATCTCCGCCCCGGCCGCGACCGTGACGGGGCCACGGGTGTTGCACGCGCACGCGAACGCCGTGTCGGCGAGCAGGAACACGTAACCGCCGTGGCAGAGGCCGTGGCCGTTGATCATCCGCTCGGTCACCGGCATGCGGCACACCGCCCGGCCCTCGCCCAGCTCCGTCAGCTCGATGCCCAGGGCGGCGGAGGCGGTGTCGGCGTCCATCATGCGACGCGCGCTCTCCAAGGAAGGTCTCCCTTGTCAACTGACCGAATGTTCGGTAAACAAATCATCGGCGGGACTTCCATGTCAAGAGGGTGAATCCATGAGGGTGGCGGTGATCGGCGGAGGGCGCATGGGCGCCGGGATCGCGCAGGTCTTCCTGGCCGCGGGCGAGCGCGTCACCGTGCGGGAGCCGCAGGCCGAGGCCGCCAGGTGGCGCATCGCCGAAGGGCTGGCCATCGCCGAGTCCAAGGGCGCGGTCGACAAGGCCGAGGCGCTGGCCAGGCTCACCATGGGCCCGGTGCCCGCGGACGCCGACCTGGTCGTCGAGGCGGTGCCCGAGGACGCGGCGCTGAAGGCCGAGGTGCTGGCCGAGGCCGAGGCGGCCGTCCAGGAGGGAGCGCTGCTGGCCACCAACACCAGCTCGCTGTCCGTCGCCGAGCTGGCCGCCGTGCTCGACCGCCCGGAACGTCTGATCGGCCTGCACTTCTTCAACCCCGTCCCGGTGCAGCGCCTGGTCGAGATCGTCGTCACCAAGGCCACGCCGGGTGAGGTCCTGGAGCGGGCCAGAGGCATCGTGGCGGGCATCGGCAAGACGAGTGTCGTGGTGAACGACTCGCCGGGATTCGCCACCAGCCGGCTGGGCGTGCTGCTCGGGCTTGAAGCCATCCGCATGATGGCGGAGGGCGTGGCCTCGGCCGAGGACATCGACACGGCCATGACGCTCGGCTACGGGCATCCGATGGGGCCGCTCAAGCTCACCGACCTGGTCGGTCTCGACGTGCGGCTGGCCATCGCCGAATACCTGCACGCCCGGCTGGGGCCCCGGTTCGAGCCACCGGCGCTGCTGCGGGACAAGGTCGCGGCCGGTGAGCTGGGCCGTAAGAGCGGGAAGGGGTTCTACGAGTGGTGACCGCGTTCCCCATGAGCTGACCCTGGTCCGGGTCGCGCGTGGCCGCGTCACGCCCGAGCGGGAGGAGAAGCGATGGCCAAGCCGTTCGCCTCGTCGGCGGACCTCGGCGAGAAGAGGCAGTCCCTGGAGGTGCTCGCCCCAGGTGTGTACGCGCTCACGGCCGAGGGCGACCCCAACGTGGGCGCGATCGAGGGCGAGGACTTCCTCGTCTGCTTCGAGGCGCTGGCCACGCCGGTGGCCGCCCGCGCCTGGCTGGCCAGGCTGCGCGAGCACACCGGCAAACCGGTCAGATACCTGGTGCTGTCGCACTATCACGCGGTCAGGGTGCTCGGCGCCTCGGCGTTCGACGCCGACGTGATCGTGACGCACGAGAAGACCCGCGAGCTGATCGCCGAGCGCGGCGAGCAGGACTGGGCCAGCGAGTACGCCAGGATGCCCCGCCTGTTCAAGGAGCCCGAGTCCATCCCCGGCCTGACCTGGCCCACGGTGACGTTCAGCGACCGCTTCACCATCGACCTCGGCGGCGGGCGCGGCGACCTGGTGCTGCAGTACTGCGGGCGCGGCCACACCGAGGGCGATCTGGTGGCCTGGCTGCCGCGGCAGCGGATCATGTTCGCCGGCGACCTGGTCGAGTCGCAGGCCGCCCTCTACACCGGCGACGCCTTCCACCGCGACTGGGCCTCCTCGACGCTCGACCGGGTGGCCTCGTTCGGTGCCGAGACGCTGGTCGGCGGCAGAGGCGCGGTGGCGCGGGGTGAGGAGGGCGTGGCCGCGGCCATCGGGCAGACGCGTGACTTCCTCGCCGTGATGCTGCACGAGAGTCGCGCCGCCGGGTCGCTGAAGGAGGCGTTCGAGCGCACCCACCGGGCGCTGGAGCCCCGTTACGGCAAGTGGCCGATCTTCGAGCACTGCCTGCCGTTCAACGTCTCCCGGCTGTGGGACGAGCTGCACGGCGTCGAGCGGCCGCGGATCTGGACCGCGGAGCGCGACCGGCAGGTGTGGGACGAGCTGCAGACTTGACATCCTCCCCCTCCTGAAGAGGGGGGAATCCCATGGTCGCCCATGGGCCTTCCTGCTTCACGGCCGGTCGCCCGCCCGAGAGGAGTCTCGTTGAGGTCTTACACCGGCTCCACAGGCGTTTCAGCTCTCCGCCGGCCCGGCGGCGAGCACATTCCTGGCCGTGTTCACATCCCGGTCATGGGCCGCGCCGCGGGCGCACGCCCATTCCCGGATGGTCAGCGGCAGATTCTCTCGCACGGCGCCGCAGGCCGAGCACAGCTTGCTGGAGGGGAACCAGCGGTTCACCGCCACCAGCGTGCGCCCCTACCAGCGCGCTCTGTACTCCAGCATCGAGCGCAATTGCCGCCAGGCCGCGTCGGAGACGGCGCGGGCCAGGCCGCGGTTCTTGACCAGGTTGCGGACGGTCAGGTCTTCCACGGCGATCGCTTGGTTCTCGCGAACCAGCCGTGTCGTGACCTTGTGCAGATGATCCCTTCTCCGGTCGGTGGCCCGGGCGTACACCCGGGCCACCTTCAGGCGAGCCTTGGCCCGATTGTTCGAGCCTTTCTCCTTGCGGGACTTGAACGCCGGGTACTTGGCGCGCTTGGCGAAGAAGTTCGCGAACCCCGCCTGCGAATGCCGCAACGTCTGCTGCAAGGGCACAGACGACACCTCGCGCAGAAAGGCGAACTCGCCGCTGCGCTTCCACTCCGTGAGCATCGCCGACGACTCCACATGGGAGACCCGCTTGCCCTCCAGAGCGTAAGCGCGGGTGCGCTCTTCGAGGGCTTTGTTGTAGACGAGGCGGACGCAGCCGAACGTCCGGGCAAGCCGCGAGGCTTGCTCGGGGGTCGGGTAGAAGCGGTATCTGTAGGCCCGCTTCGCGATCTGCGCCACGCCTCACAACCTACCGAACGATCAAGGAACATTCGCATGCTTGTTCGATACGGTTGTTCGCCTGGCGGCGAATCACCTGTTCCTGCCCTGCTCCGCAAGAGTCCGATCCGCCCGCCTGAAGGCGGGGCTTTCCTCGGAGGTTTCTGATGAAGGACGCGGCGCAGGTGATCGTCGTCGGCGCGGGCCCGGTCGGGCAGAGCGCCGCGCTGCTGCTGGCCCGCTGGGGCGTCCAGGTGCTGGTGCTCGATCAGCGGCCTGGCCGGGCTAGTGGCGGGTCGAAGTCCATCTGCCAGCAGCGCGACGTGCTCGACATCTGGGCCGCCGCCGGGGCGGGCAAGGTGGCCGAGGAGGGGCTGGCCTGGACCACGGCCCGCACCTACCACCGCGACCGCGAGCTGTTCTCCTGGACGTTCGAGCGCGAGGGGCCGCTGCCGGCCTGCGTCAACATCTCCCAGACCCGCACCGAGCAGATCCTCGACGAGGCCATCGCCGCCCAGCCGCTCATCGAGGTGCGCTGGGACCACGAGGTCACCGGCCTGACCCAGGACTCCTCCGGCGTCACCGTGCGCTGCGGGCAGCGGGTGCTGCGCGCCCCCTACGTGCTGGCCTGCGCCGGAGCCAGGGCGCAGGCGCTGAGGAGCGCGCTCGGGGTCGCCTTCACCGGGGAGACGTACGAGGACCAGTTCCTCATCTGCGACATCAGGGCCGAGCTGCCGGGCTGGGAGAACGAGCGGCGCTTCTACTTCGACCCGATCTGGAACCCGGGCAGGCAGGTGCTCATCCATCCGTGCCCCGGCGGCACGTACCGGATCGACTGGCAGATCGCGCCGGACTTCATCCCGGCCGACGCCGACATCGCGCGCAAGATCCGGCGGATCGTCGGGGATCGCCCGTACGAGCTGCTGTGGCACAGCACCTACCGCTTCCACTCGCGCGTCGCCTCCCGGATGCGCGTCGGCCGGGTGCTCCTGGCGGGCGACTGCGCCCACCTGGTGGCGCCGTTCGGCGCGCGGGGGCTCAACTCCGGCGTGCCCGACGCCGAGAACGCGGCCTGGAAGCTGGCGTTCGTGCTCAACGGGTGGGCGGGGGAGGAGCTGCTGGAGTCGTACCACGTGGAGCGGCACGCGGCGGCGCTGGAGAACCTGGAGGTGACGGCCGCCACGATGCGCTTCCTCGCGCCGGTGAGCGTGGAGGAGCGCATGCGGCGGCGGGCGGCGCTGGAGGGCGGGCGGGTGGCCGAGATCGACTCCGGCCGCTTCGCCGAGCCCTTCTGGTACGCCGACTCGCCGCTCACCACGCCGGAGCCGTCGCGGCCGTTCCTGGGCCGTCCGCCGAAGGGCGCGCTGTGCCCACCCGCGCCGGGCGTGATCGTGCCCGACGTCCTGGTGCCCGGGGGGAGGTTGCGGCAGTTCACGCGGGATGGATTTCTCGTGCTATTGGGCGATATGTGCGATTCGAGTTTGTTTGTGCAGGTCCTGGGCAAGGTCATGAGGGCGCCGCTCGCCGTACGCGGGCTCGCGGAGATGGATGGGACAGGCTCGCTCGCTGAGAGGCTCGGCGCGGGGCCCGATGAGGCATGGCTCATCAGGCCCGACTCCCATATCGCCGCGATCATCCCCCATGCGGGGCCTGAGTCGGTGGCGGCCGCCATGAGCCGCGCGATCGGCGGCTCACCTGACATGTGACCCCCAAGAGGAGGACTGCGTGAGTGGCCGTAGCTCGTTTCTGATCGTGGCGAACCGGTTGCCCGTCGACCGGACGATCGAGCCTGACGGAACGGCCTCGTGGCGCAGGAGCCCCGGAGGACTCGTCACCGCGATAGCCCCGGTGATGCAGCGCCGTCACGGAGCCTGGGCCGGCTGGCACGGAGCACCCGACGAGAAGCTCGCCCCCTTCGAGCAGGACGGCATGAGCCTCATCCCGGTGCCGCTGTCGGCCAGCGAGGTCGAGCTCTACTACGAGGGGTTCTCCAACGCCACCCTGTGGCCGCTCTACCACGACGTGGTGGCCACACCGGTGTTCGACAGGAAGATGTGGGACACCTACCGCATGGTCAACCAGCGCTTCGCCGAGGCCGCCGCGGAGGCGGCCGACGAGGGCGCGGTCGTGTGGGTGCAGGACTACCAGCTCCAGCTCGTGCCCGCCATGCTCCGCCGGCTCCGGCCCGACCTGCGGATCGGCTTCTTCCTGCACATCCCGTTCCCGCCGACGGAGCTGTTCTGGCGGCTGCCGTGGCGCAAGGAGCTGGTCGAAGGGCTGCTCGGCGCCGACCTCGTCGGCTTCCAGTTGCCCGGCGGCGCCTCCAACTTCCGCCGGCTGTGCCGCCGCCTGCTCGGGCTGCCGTACAAGGGGAACGAGATCTTCCTCGACGACCGGATCGTCACCACGCAGGCGTTCCCGATCTCCGTGGACTTCGCGCAGCTCGACTCCCTCGTGCGCGAGCCGCACATCGTGGCGCGGGCCAAGGAGATCAGGATGGAGCTCGGCGACCCCGAGCACGTGCTGCTCGGCGTGGACCGGCTCGACTACACCAAGGGCATCGGGCAGCGGCTGGAGGCGTTCGGCGAGCTGCTCAACGACGGGCGGCTGCGTCCGGGCGAGGCCGTCTTCGTGCAGATCGCCACGCCCAGCAGGGAGCGGGTGGACGAGTACCGGCGGCTGCGCGACGACATCGAGCTGCAGGTGGGCCGGATCAACGGCGAGCACGCCCAGCTCGGCTACCAGCCGGTGTGGTACTTCCACCAGTCCTACAACCACGAGGAACTGGCCGCGCTCTACCTCGCCGCCGACGTCATGGTCGTCACGCCGCTGCGCGACGGGATGAACCTGGTGGCCAAGGAGTACGTCTCCTGCCATCACGATCTGCACGGCGGGCTGGTGCTGAGCGAGTTCACCGGGGCCGCCGACGAGCTGCGGCAGGCGTACCTGGTCAATCCGTACGACGTGGAGGACGTCAAGCGGCAGATGCTGACGGCGATGCGGGCCACGCCGCACGAGCTGGCCCGGCGCATGCGCACGATGCGCCGCCGGGTCGCCACCTACGACGTGGACCGCTGGGCGAGCGAGTTTCTCACTGCTCTGGAGTCACCTGCCGTAGAGCCTTCCACGCGTCGTAGCGCTTCTTGGCGGTCCGGTTGACCACGATCTGCGCCACCGACATGCCCACGCCCATGACGACGGCGTAACCGATCGCCTCGCCCATGCTGACCTCGGGCGATTCCGTGTCGATGGGCGGCTCCTTGCCGGTCGCCTTCTTCCAGGCGAACGCGAGGATCTTCCGCGCGCCCCAAGCGGTCACCAGCCCCACCAGGCCGCCCACGACACGCCAGGCGATATCGGGCTTGTCCTCCGCCATGTCGATCTCCCTTCCCCTTTGTAACGAACACTAGTCTGTACCGCTTGCCGGGCCCGCGAAGCCGTACCATAAGGAGGCATGACTCAACAGCGACTACGCAGTCCCGCCATGCCCCAGAAGCCGACTCTCGACGGCCTGGAGCAGGTATGGGTAGCTCGCTGGGAAGAAGAGGGCACCTACCGCTTCGACCGGTCCAGGCCGCGCGAGCAGGTCTACTCCATCGACACCCCGCCGCCGACGGTCTCCGGCTCGCTGCACGTCGGTCACGTCTTCTCCTTCACCCACACCGACATCATGGCCCGCTACCGGCGGATGATCGGCAAAGCCGTCTTCTACCCCATCGGCTGGGACGACAACGGCCTGCCCACCGAGCGCCGCGTGCAAAACGTCTACGGCGTGCGCTGCGACCCCTCGCTGCCCTACGACCCCGGCTTCACCCCGCCGGACAAACCCGGCAAGCGAGACATCTCCATCTCGCGGCGCAACTTCGTCGAGCTGTGCCAGCAGCTGACCGCCATCGACGAGCAGGCGTTCGAGGAGGTCTGGCGGCGGGTCGGGCTGTCGGTCGACTGGTCGCTGCTCTACACCACGATCAGCGACGAGTCGCGGGCGGTCTCCCAGCGCGCGTTCCTGCGCAACCTGCTGCGCGGCGAGGCCTACCTCGCCGAGGCGCCGACCCTCTGGGACGTCAGCTTCCGCACCGCCGTGGCCCAGGCCGAGCTGGAGGACCGCGAGTGGCCGGGCGCCTTCCACAAGATCTCCTTCTACGGTGAGAAGGGCCCGGTCTTCATCGAGACCACCCGGCCCGAGCTCATCCCCGCCTGCGTGGCGCTGGTCGCCCATCCCGACGACGAGCGCTACCAGGAGCTGTTCGGCACCTCGGTGCTGACGCCGCTGTTCGGGGTCGAGGTGCCGGTGCTGGCCCATCGTCTGGCCGAGCCCGACAAGGGCACCGGCATCGCGATGATCTGCACGTTCGGCGACATCACCGACGTCACGTGGTGGCGCGAGCTGCACCTGCCGACCCGGCCGGTCATCGGCTGGGACGGGCGGCTGCTGCCCGAGCCGCCCGACGGCGTGGAGGCGGAGCCGTACAAGGAGCTGGCCGGCAAGACCGTCCACAGCGCCCGCGAGCGCATCGTGGAGCTGCTGCGCGAGTCCGGTGACCTCGAAGGCGAGCCCCGGCCGGTGCAGCGCACGGTGAAATTTTACGAAAAGGGCGACAAGCCGCTTGAGATCGTCACCACCCGTCAGTGGTACATCCGCAACGGCGGACGGGACGAGGAGCTGCGCAGGCGGCTGCTGGAGCGCGGGCGCGAGCTGACCTGGCACCCGCCGCACATGCGGGTCCGCTACGACAACTGGGTCGAAGGGCTCACCGGCGACTGGCTCATCTCCCGCCAGCGCTTCTTCGGCGTGCCGTTCCCGGTGTGGTATCCGATCGACGAGTCGGGGCAGCCCGTCCACGACGCGCCGATCCTGCCCACCGAGGACATGCTGCCCGTCGAGCCGTCCTCCGACGTGCCCCCGGGCTACACCGAGGACCAGCGCGGCGTGCCCGGCGGCTTCATGGCCGATCCCGACGTCATGGACACCTGGGCCACCTCGTCGCTGACCCCCCAGATCGCCGGCCGCTGGGGCACCGACGACGACCTGTTCGGGCGGGTCTTCCCGGCCGACCTGCGGCCGCAGGCCCACGAGATCATCCGCACCTGGCTGTTCTCGACCGTGGTCAGGGCCCACTACGAGTTCGGCACGCTGCCGTGGAGCGACGTGGCCATCTCGGGGTGGATCCTCGACCCCGACCGCAAGAAGATGTCCAAGTCCAAGGGCAACGTGGTCACCCCGATCGACCTGCTGGAGCAGCACGGCTCCGACGCCGTGCGCTACTGGGCGGCCAACGGGCGCTACGGCGTCGACACCACCTTCGACACCGGGCAGCTCAAGGTCGGGCGGCGGCTGGCCATCAAGATCCTCAACGCGTCGAAGTTCGTGCTCGGGCTGGCCGCGGACGACACGGACGCCGCCGGCGCTGGTGAGGTCACCGAGGCACTGGACCGGTCGATGCTGGCGGCGCTGGCCGACGTCGTCAAGGAGGCGACGGAGGCGTTCGAGGGCTACGACCACACCCGGGCGATCGAGGCGGTCGAACGGTTCTTCTGGGCGTTCTGCGACGACTACCTGGAGCTGGTCAAGGCGCGGGCCTACGAGTCGGGCCCCGCCTCCGCCTCGGCCCACGCGGCGCTGCGGCAGGCCCTCGACGTGCTGCTGCGGCTGTTCGCGCCGTTCCTGCCGTTCGTGACGGAAGAGGTGTGGTCGTGGTGGCGCGACGGCTCCGTCCACCACGCCTCCTGGCCGGTCGTCGAACGCGGCACGGGCGACCCCGCGGTGCTGAGCGTGGCCTCCGAGGTGCTCGGGCAGGTGCGCAAGGCCAAGTCGGAGGCCAAGCAGTCGATGCGGGCCGAGGTCTCGCGGCTGACCGTGTGGGCGCCCGAGGCGGAGCTGGTGCGGCAGGCGCAGGACGATCTGTGCGCGGCGGGGAACGTCGAGGAGTTCGTCCTGGAGCATGGTGAGGCGTTCAAGGTCGAGGTCCACCTGGACTGACCGGTGCGGCCGGGCCGATCGCATCCCGTCGGCCCGGCTCGGGCATCAGAGGTCTTCCGCGCGATGCAAGGCCAGGAACAGCGTGTACGCCTGCCCGTCCGGCGCCGGGACGCGGGCGCGGAAGTCGTCCAGCACCTCGCGCAGCCGCCGGCGTAACTCAGCGTGCCCCTCGGGCGTGAGCCTGAGCGCCAGTCGGTCGAGGTCGCCCTCCTCGACGTGCTCCGACAGCCTCGCCTGCGCCACGAAGGCGTCCAGGAGCTCGGTGTTCGCGCCCGTGACGCCGCCCTCGCGGACGTCCATCTCCCACGACTTGCCGGTGGCCCGGTAGGGGATCTCGGTGGAGCCGCGCGGGCCGGGGCGGCTCGGCCCGGCCACCAGGAAGCCGGTCTCGACCAGCTTGCGTACGTGGTGCAGGGTCGTGGCCGGGTTGGCGTCCAGCAGGCCGGCGATCTCCTTGTTCGTGAGTGCTCGGTCGAGGCAGAGCCGCAGGATGCGCAACCGTACGGAGGAGGCCAGCGCGCGGGCCTCTGCCTCGGTGGCGGGGCGGCGGTGGGTGCCCATGGCAGGTCACCCTATAACCGGTCGGTTCGCGCCGATCAGTGGAGAACGAGACTCCGTCGGCCCGCCGCGCTGTGCCTAGTAGTCGCACACCCCCGTCGGGAAGATCTGCTTCAGGCGGGCCCGCTGGTCCGCCGTGGGCCGCCAGGAGCCGTACAGGCCGCGGGCGATGGCACGGTCGACCGGCTGCAGGCGGCACTTGTAGACGCCGCCCTCGATCGGGCCGCCCGCCACGATCCGCGTGGTCGAGTAGAGGGGGAAGCGCCGGGTGCAGGCGCCGGGGGAGCGGCGGTCGAGCACGCCGTCCCAGACGTTCGGGCCGGCCGCGATCTGGGTGCCGTCGGTGGCGAAGCAGCGGTCCACGGCCTGGGCCGGCTTGTTGCCGACGACCCCGCGGCGCGGATGTCTCCTGATGTTGGCCATCCACTCGTCGATCACCCGCAGCGCCTCGGGCGTCTGGTCGAACGCCGGCCCGTCAGGGCGGGCGTCGGTGAACCAGATGACCTGGTTGCCCGCCTGGCCGTCGTGATCCAGCATGCGCTTCCTGGAGGCGAACGACTGGTGCGCGTTGTGCATGTCGAGCCGGTCCTCCAGATAGTGGCGCCAGTCGATCACCGGAAGGTCGATGTCGCCGCGGAACACCAGGCCGCTGCGCTCCACGTTCCTGATCGCCACAGGGTCGCCGGCGCGCCTCGGGGCCGGGTCGCCGAGGCTCATGTTGCGGGCGCTCCACGGGTCGAGGTCGGCGGGGCAGGCGGAGCGGACGAACGGGCAGCCCTCCTGCACCATGTCGGCCGACTCCTTCCACGAGCCCGCCGCGGCGTTGACGTCCAGGAACTCCTCCGGCGTGACGACGCCGTCCACGAGCGCCTTCAGCCCGTACTGGACGCCCACGTTGTCCCAGGTCGAGCGGGCGTAGCCGGTGGCGTCCACGCCGTAGACGTGCTTGAGGTCGTCCCAGTGGGTCCAGTGCACGGTGTCCTTGACGCCCGGCGGGTCCATCCGCTGCCACTCGGGGTCGTCGTTGGAGGTCCACAGCGGGTTCATGGACAGCGGGGTCAGGCCGCGCCAGCCGTTGACGCACTCGTCGGAGCCGGGCCGGCCGGTGTACGGGTTGGCCACGGTGTCGCTGGCGTTCATGCCGATCAGGGCCGTCCTGTCGTCCCACCTGGCCCAGCGCGGATTGCGGTCCATGTAGCGTTCGAGCAGCTCGCAGTCGCCCACGTGGATGGTCTGGGTGACCATGTCCGGATACGAGTACTGCGGGATGGCGGCGTCGATCACCCGCGTGCCGTGGTTCTGGGCGTACACGTACTGCTGGATCGCGCCGCCCGAGGCGCCGACGCCCACCGTGTAGAGCGGCGGGCCGTGCCGCTCGATGAAGCGCTCCTTGACCATCAAAGCCGTCTCGCCGCCGAGGATCAGGTTGTAGTGGGTGGAGGTACGGGTGCCGGACGAGTGCAGGATCGCGTACCCCTTGCCCAGGCCGTACGGGTCGAGGGCGGAGCCGCCCAGCGTGCCCTGGTCGTGGCCGATCGCGACGCCGCCGTCGAAGCGGTACATCGCCCGGCCGTTCCAGCCGTTCTCCAGCATCGCGATCGAGTAGATGAAGCGGTTGACCACGCCGCGCTCCCGCCTGACCACGAAGTCCACCGTCCGGCCGTCCAGCAGCGTGGTCGTCGCCAGGTCGGCGGGGCGTCCGTCCGGCATCGGCTTGTACGTGCCGTCCGTGGAGCGGTACAGGCGGTCCTCCACGACGGGCGCGAAGCAGTCCCTGCTCCAGCCGCCGCTGACGCGCATGCCCTGGCCGTCCTGGTTGTCCACGACAGGCGGCCCCAGCCCGCTGCGTTCCGTCTTGCATAAGAACGGGTACTGGTGCGGGCCCGAGAAGACCGGCCCCTGGACCGGGTGGTTGCGCACCCGCAGGCTGCGCAGGTGCGGCCAGGCCACCGCGGTGATCGTGTTGTCCCCGTCCCGCAGGCCCGTCACCAGGCCCGTCAGCCCGTCGCCCGTCTGCTCGAAGACCGAGGTGACGTCCTCGCCGTTACGCAGCACCTTGAGTTTCGCGCCGCGGGCATGGCGGACCCTGATCAGGGCGTCGCCGCCGGTGACCTGGTCGGCGGCGCTGGAGAGCACGTCCAGCGCCAGATCGGCGCCGGAGGCGTACGCGGGGGCGGGGGCGGCGAGGAGGGACGCCAGCACGGTGAGGACCACCACAGCCTTCATGAGCACGACGGTGCCACGCACCCCACCCCTTGCCCAGACCCGATCTCACCCGACAAACCGCTCAATCCGAATGGCGGAACCAGGCCGCGCGGTTTACGCTCTGAGCTGCCCGGCCCGTTATCCGCGCGCATCCGGCCT
Organism: Nonomuraea maheshkhaliensis; assembly: GCF_039529435.1. Classification (NCBI taxonomy): domain Bacteria; kingdom Bacillati; phylum Actinomycetota; class Actinomycetes; order Streptosporangiales; family Streptosporangiaceae; genus Nonomuraea; species Nonomuraea maheshkhaliensis. The sequence continues at coordinate 163,922 of NZ_BAAAMU010000002.1, read as the reverse complement.
TCGGACATGCCAGTCTTGAACACGTGCTGCCCGACCCACCGACCAAGCTCGTGCCACCCGTCCTGGCCAGGACGGCCGCGTGGTGCGCATGCCTGATCCTCATCGGCGTGGTCGTCAACTACTTCGTCCAGGCCATCGCCGCCCTGTCCTTCGTGGCCCTGCCCGTGGCCATCGCGCTCCTGCTCACGGCCCTGCTGTTCCCGCTGACCAGAAGCCTGCGCGACACGGGCATGCGCCCCATCTACGCCACCTGGATCACCATGCTGGTGGCCCTGGCCGTGCTCACCGGCACGGGGTGGCTGGTCGGCGCGCGGGCCAGCGAGGAGTTCCCCAACCTGGTCAAGCAGGTCCAGCAGACCGCGAGGACCGTGCAGGAGTGGCTGATCACCGGCCCGCTGCACCTTCGGGAAGCGCAGATCACCGACTACGTCGACGAGATCGCGGCCATGGTCAACGCGCAGCGCACGGCCATCACCGGCACCGTGCTGTCCGCCGGCGCCGTGGCCGTCGAGGTGCTGGCGTCGATCGTGCTGCTCCTGTTTGTGACGTTCTTCCTGCTCAAGGACGGCGACCGGATCTGGTCGTGGTTCCTGCGGGCCTTCGGCAGGGTCGCGCCGCGCGTCGACAGGGCGGGCCGGGCCGCGTGGGCCACGCTCTCCCACTACGTCCAGGGCACCGTGGCGGTCGCCGCCGTGCACGGTGTGATCATGGGCATCGTGCTGGCCGGCATGGGGGTGCCGCTGTGGGCGCCGCTGGCCGTGCTGATCTTCTTCGCCAGCTTCATCCCCATCGTCGGCATCTTCTTCGCCGGCACGGTCGCGACCCTGGTCACGCTGGGCGCCAAGGGGCTCGTCTACGCGCTGATCTTCCTCGGCATCCTCGTCGTCGAGCAGCAGCTGGAAAACCACGTGCTGCAGCCGCTGATCGTCGGGCGGGCGCTCAACTTCCATCCGCTGGCGATCATCCTGGTGCTGGCCGTGGGCGGCATCCTGGCCGGCATCGCGGGCGCCGCCGTGGCCGTCCCGGTGGCGGCGGTGATCTACCGGGCGCTGCCCGAGCTGAGACACAAACCCCGCGCGCTGCTGCCGGGCCCCGACGACCACCCACCAGACGGCCCCCCGCCCCCCGCTCCTCCTGGCGACGGCCCGGGGCCGGGCGGTGAGGGCCCGGGGGCACCCGGCGAAGGCCCGGGGGCACGCGGCGAGGAACGCCTGTGGCGCCACGAGCATCGCCCGCCGCAGGGCGGCCGCCCGTCACGGGAGGAAGACCCACCGACCCGTGACGCCGACAGCGCCTCGTAGTGGACGGAGGGCCAGGCGACACGGAGTAACCTCGTCACCCGTGACGCGTTCCTCCCTCACCACCCCGCCGCCGGGCGCGAATCTGCCCGAGGCGCAGCCCGGCGCGCCGTCGCCGGGCAGCGCTCTCGTCTCCCACTACGACCAGTGCTTCGCCTGCGGCCCCGCGCACCCCACGGGGCTGCACCTGACGGCGCGGACCCCCGACGGCGCCACCGTCGAGGCGGAGTTCACCGTGGGCGAGGCGCACCAGGGCGCGCCCCGGCTGGCGCACGGCGGGGTGCTGGCCACCGCCATGGACGAAGTCATCGGAATGTCCGTCTACCTGCTGCACAAGCCCTATGTGACAGGACGACTGGAGACCGACTACCTCCTCCCTGTTCCCGTGGGCACGACACTCCACCTGCGCGCCTGGTGCAACGGCATCGCGGGCAGAAAGGCGTACCTTGAGGCTGAGGGGCGTATCGGCGCTCCAGACGGACCGGTCGCCGTCCGCGCGGCAGCGCTGTTCATCGAGGTGAACATGGAACACTTCGCCAAGCACGCCGATCTGGCCGTCACCGCCGCCGACCATCAGGACTACGAGGTGAACCCTTGAGCGACGTAGAGGTCCTCATCCAGCGGCTCGATCCCGGGCTGCCGCCGCCGTCGTACGCCCATCCGGGAGACGCCGGCGCCGACCTCTGCTCGGCCGAGGACGTCGAGCTGATGCCGGGTGAGCGGGCCGTCGTCGGCACTGGGGTGGCGATCGCCCTGCCCGAGGGGTATGCCGCGTTCGTCCATCCGCGTTCCGGGCTGGCGGCACGGCACGGCGTCACGTTGGTCAACGCCCCCGGCACGGTCGACGCCGGATACCGGGGCGAGGTCAAGGTGACGGTGATCAACACCGACGTCAAGGAGCCGTTCAGCCTGCGGCGCGGTGACCGGGTGGCCCAGCTCGTGATCCAGCGGGTGGAACGCGCGGCCTTCACCGAGACCGAGCGCTTGCCGCCGTCCGCGCGCGGCGCGGGCGGCTTCGGCTCGACGGGACGCTGAGCCGAGGTGCCACGTCTGTGCCGGTTTCGGGCGCGGCAGGCAGCTCGGCAGGCACAGGCCGGGTGACCGGTCGTACGGACATCAGACCGGTAAGCCGGTCGTACGGACCATCAGGCCGGGGAACCGGCCGTACGGACGCAGGGCCGGGGGACCGGTCCGATGAGCAGGGAGAGTGAGGAACGTGTTCCGACGTCGTCGTCGTGAGCAGCCGGAGCAGGTGGGCGAGCAGGAGTCGGCCGCCCCCACGCGCGAGTCCGGCCCGTGGGACGCCGACGAGCCCCACCCTGAGACCGACCGGATCGACCTGGGCGGCCTCCGGCTGCCGCACAACGCGGACTTCGACGTGCGGCTGGCCTCCGTGGGAGACCAGCACGTCGGCGTGGTCGTCCTGTACGAGGACAGCTCGCTGCAGCTGCAGGCCCTGGCCGCGCCGCGCAGCTCGGGCCTTTGGGACGAGATCAAGACGAAGATCCTGGCCCAGGCCAAGCACCTGGAGGAGCGGGAGGGGCCGTTCGGCAGCGAGCTGGCCGGCGAGATGCGGACCGACGGCGAGACCCGGCCGGCCCGCTATCTCGGCATCGACGGCCCGCGCTGGTTCCTGCTGGCGGTGATCTCCGGCAAGGCGGCGGCCGACGAGAGCGTCGCCGAGGCGTACATCGACTTCATCAAGGACGTCGTGGTCGTGCGCGGGGACGAGCCGATGGCGCGTGAGGAGGCGATCCCGCTGCGCCGGCCCAACGAGCAGCCGGGCGGCGAGGGCGACGAGCGGCCGACGCTCAACCCGTTCAAACGAGGACCTGAAATCAGCGAGATTCGCTGAGGGCTGATATCACATAGGCTGAACCATCATGAGTACGGCAGAGCCCCCGAAACGCGGGGGATTGCGTGGGTTCTTCAGTCGGCTGGCCACCAGCCAGTCCGAGATCGAGGCCCAGGAGCTGCGGGAGGACGCCGACGAGGTCGGCGCGACCCCGATCGTCTCGTGTGGCGGGCGCCGCCGCTTCTGCGTGGCGGGTACGCTACGTACGGTGACATTGCGCCCGAGGGGCGGCGCCCCGGCTCTGGAGGCCGAGCTCTACGACGGGTCCGACGTGATCGACCTGGTCTGGCTCGGCCGCCGCAAGATCGCCGGCATCGAGCCCGGCCGCACGGTCAAGGCCGAGGGCCTGGTCAGCATGCAGGACGGGCGCAAGGTGATGTTCAATCCGCGTTACGAGCTGCGCCCAGGGAGTTGATCAGGTGAGTGCTGAGGCTGAAGAGGTCGCCCACGACACCGTCGAGGCGGCGGTGCGAGCCCAGCTCGCCAAGGCCTTCGGCGGGGTGCGCGGCATCATCGAGGCGGCGGTCCCGACGATCGCCTTCACGATGTCGTGGATCCTGTCCGAAGATCTGAAGCTGTCGCTCATCATCAGCATCACGCTGTCGGTGCTGCTGCTGCTCGTACGGATCATCCAGCGGTCCACGCCGCAGTTCGTGATCAACAGCCTGATCGGCATCGCGATCGGGGCGTTCTTCGCCAGCCGTACGGGTGACGCGAAAGACTACTTCCTTCCCGGAATCCTGTGGAACGCCACGTACATGGTCGGCATGCTCATCTCGATCGTCGCCCGGTGGCCGGTCGTGGGGTTCCTGATCGGCTCGGTCACCGGTGACCCGACCGCCTGGCACAAGGACCAGGGCATCGTGCGGTTGTGCACGCGGCTGACCTGGCTGCTCATGCTGCCCTGCGCGGTTCGGGTGGCGGTGCAGGGGCCGGTCTACCTCTTCGGCGGTGGCGACGAGGCGGTGGCGGCGCTCGGGTTCGCCAAGATCGTGATGGGCTGGCCGCTCCAGGTGGCCGCGCTGGGCGCCATGCTCTGGATGCTCGGCCGGGGCCGCACCCCGATCAAGCCTCCGGTCGCACCCGCCTGACACCATGCTCATGCCGCCTCCGCGGTCGCCGGCCGTTGTCCGACCGCCGGCGGCTGTGGATCAGCGGTCCTGGTGGTCGGGGTCGAAAGCTGTCGGTTCGGCCGGGAGGGTGTAGCGCTCGCCGATGAGGTCGGCGACGCGGCGGCGGCTTTCGCGCGGCTCCAGGCCGTCCGCCTCACGTTCCACCGCCGCCACCTCCTCCGCTAGCTCGGCGTCCCCCAGGCTCTCGCGGATCCACGCCGAGCAGTCGCGGCGCCGCAGATGATGCAGCCAGGTGTCGTCGTCCACCCCGTCGCTCAGTTCGACGAACGTGTGCAGGTTCCTGGCGCGCAGCCGCAGCCGGTTCTCGGGCCCGGTGAAGTAGAAGCTCTTGTCCTTGGCCATGGTGCCCGCCGCGTACTTGCGCCGGTGCCGGGTCCGCTCGGCGCGGGCGGGCGCGAGCGTGAGCCGCCGCGCGTGCCCGTCGGCGTCGTGCCAGAGCGCGATGTCACCCGCCTGCTCGTCCTCCGGTGACGGGGGCAGCGAGGGGACGTCGCGGCCGCGGGCCGTGGCGAACGCGGCCAGGGTGTTCCGCGGCTCCTTGCCCACCGCCACCGTGCTGGTCACCAGCCGGAGCGCGTCAGGGCTCAGCGCGTCGGGATGCACGGTGATCATCAGCAGCGCGCCGAGGTCGCCGGGATGCCGCAGCGGCACGTCGCGTACCTCGGCGGGCATCAGGTGGTGCGCCTCGTCGAGCACCAGCCAGTGCGGATGCCCCAGCTTGGCCCGCAGCCCGGTCAGGCGGGGGAGCAGCTCGGCGAAGTACGCCGGCCGGTCGCGCAGCTGCTGCCCGATCAGGTTGACGACGACGCTGTGATCGGGCTGCTCCAGCACGTGCAGCACCTCGTCCACGCCGGGCACCCGGTCCGGGTCGCCGAGCACCGTGACGCCCGGATGTTCGGCGTAGTCGCCCTCCGGGTCCACGACGACGCACTGGTAGCCGTCGCCGACGAGCCGTTCGAGCAGCGCCGTGGTGACCGTGGACTTGCCGCTCCCGGACGGTCCCGCCACCAGCAGCCCCATCCCGTACGTGGGCAGCCGCACCTCCTCGCCGTCCGCGTGCCCGAGCAGGACGTGGTGGCGCGGGAGCTCCATGGCGTCCAGGTCACCGGCCAGCAGTCGGCCGGCCAGGTGGGCGACCCCGTGCCCGTCGGGTTCGTCGAGGGCGAGGTCGCAGGCGTCCTTGAGGGCGGGCAGGGCGTTGGCGACCGCGGCCCCGCACTCGGCGGCGGTCAGGAACGCGTGGTCGTTCTCGCCGTCGCCGACCGCGACCACGCTGTGCCGCGACACCGACAGCCGGTCGAGGGCGGCGATCAGGCCGCTGGCCTTGTTCACGCCCGGGGGCAGCACCATGACGGCGCCCTTGTTGTAGACGACCTGCAGCTCCAGGCCCAGTTCGCGGATCGCCGCGAGGACCTGGACGTCGTACGGCTCGCGGGTGGCGACCAGCACCTGACCGACCCCGAGCGGGTGCACGCCCTGCTCGCGCAGCCGGCCGGCCAGCTCGGCCGGCGGGGGAGCGGCCAGGACGTCGCAGGTGCGCTGGCGCGGGTCGTACAGCAGGCCGCCGTTCTCGGCCACGATCAGGTCGAACAGGGCGGGGTGCGGGAAGACGTTCAGCAGGTCGTCGAGCTGGCGGCCGGTGACGAGCAGGAGCTTGAACCCGGCGCGGGACAGCCGTTCGAGCGCCTTGATCGTCTCCTCCGCGACCTGGCCGCCCTTCGCCAGAGTCTCGTCGTAGTCGCAGGCCAGCACGTTGTAGCGCATGATCCTGCCCCTACCCGGAGGAATCCGGGTATTCGGCCGTGGGGGGTGAATGCGCGGCGAACTTTGACCGGCGGCGGCCCGGGATCGAGCGGGTCCTAGGCTTCTTGCCATGACCCTCATGCACGTTCCCGGCTCGAAGTCCGTCACCGCCCGTGCCCTGTTCCTCGCCGCCGCCGCGAGCGGCACGACCGTGCTGCGCCGGCCGCTGCTCTCCGACGACACGGAAGGTTTCGCGGAGGGCTTGATCGCGCTCGGCTACCGCGTGGAGCGCGGGCCGGAGGCGTGGACGATCGAGGGGCGCCCGGAGGGGCCGCCGGTGGCGGGGGCGGAGGTGTACTGCCGCGACGGCGCCACCACAGCGCGCTTCCTGCCCGCGCTCGTCGCGGCCGGGCGCGGCGTCTACCGTTTCGACGCCTCCGCCCAGATGCGCCGGCGCCCGCTCGGGCCGCTCACGCGGGCGCTGCGCGAGCTCGGGGTGGACCTGACGCACGAGGGCGAGGAGGGGCACCATCCGCTGACCGTGCGGGCCGACGGGGTCAAGGGCGGCCGGATCACGCTGGACGCCGGCCTGTCGTCACAGTTCCTGACCGCGCTGCTGCTCGTCGGGCCGCTCACCGCCGAGGGGCTGGAGATCACGGTGACCGATCTGGTGTCGGCGCCGTACGTGGAGATCACCCTGGCGATGATGCGCAGCTTCGGGGTCGAGGTGCGGCGGGAGGGCGAGACGTTCCACGTGCCCGCGCGGCCGTACACCGCCGTGGCCGGCTACGCGATCGAGCCGGACGCCTCCACCGCGAGCTACCCGCTCGCCGCCGCCGCGCTCACCGGCAACAGCGTCACCATCCCGGGGCTGGGCTCCGGCGCGATGCAGGGCGACGTACGCTTCGCCGAGGTCCTGCGGCGGATGGGCGCGACCGTCGACCTGTCGCACGACGCGGTGACGGTCACCGGTACGGGCACGCTGCGGGGATTGACGGTGAACATGCGCGACATCTCCGACACCGTCCCGACGCTGGCCGCCATCGCCCCCTTCGCCGACGGCCCCGTACGGATCGAGGACGTGCACAACATCAGGGTCAAGGAGTGCGACCGGCTGGAGGCGTGCGCCGAGAACCTGCGCCGCCTCGGCATCGAGGTGAGTACGGGCCGCGACTGGATCGAGATCCAGCCCGGCACGCCCCGGCCGGCCGAGATCGCCTGCCACGGCGACCACCGCATCGCGATGTCGTTCTCTGTGGCGGGACTGCGCGCCCCGGGGATCACCCTGGACGACCCCGGGTGCGTGAAGAAGACCTTCCCCGGCTTCCACGAGGCCCTGGCGGGACTGCGGGCTGAGTGGGGCCTGCGGTAAAGAGCTCTGGGCCTGGGCGTTGCCGTCCTGAGCCGGTCGCGCGGGTAGGACGGCTGGTGAACGGTCACTTCAGCTCAGATCGAGGCACCACCATGTTGAGAAGCGCCATCGCCGCCTTCGCCATGACCGCCGCCGCCCTCCTGCTGGCCGCGGTCCCCGCGATCGTCGGCGCCAGCCGCGGCGGCCTGCGGGTCTGACCTGACCGGACGCCGGGTCGGCGTTCTGGGCCATGGCGCCTCGTTCTCGCGTCGGGTCGGCGGGCCGGCTCCTTCCAGTTCGTCCCCTGGATCCTCTTGCCTGGTCATAGTGGGTCGTCCTGGACGAGGACGCCCCACATCTTCAGTGCTTCGGCCGCCTTGACCCAGTTGGTCTCCGTGACCACGACCTCCTTGCCCCTCCGGTCGGTCCGGCGGATGTGCATCAGGCCGCCCGCGGCGCACAACTCGTACACCACCGGCTCCGCCTCGCACGTGTGGGCCTTGACCCGCACCGAGGGATGTCTGGCCGTGACGGGATACCAGACGATCTTCTCGGAGCCCCGCTCCGGGGGTTCGGCATGCAGTCCGTGGTACTCCTCAATGGCCAAGCCGACCTCCAAGGTCGTTCGTGCTGCGGGCACGGAGATGCCGCAGGGCGTGGCGGGACGGCGGTCGGCAGGGGGAGGGGCGCCCGGCTGCGGGCACCGCTCCGCCGACCGCTGGGAAGCGGGGATGCGGTGAGGTGATGAGTGATTCGTGGTCGATCAGCGACGCAGCGTCACATAGGAATACTAGACGTTGTCGAACGCACACGTCTACTAGTTGTATCTGCTTGTATGAACGGTAGACACGACAGAGAGGACGCGGGTCGGGCCGTGAATACTTCGCTCGCAGTACAAAATCAATGCATCTGCTGCGTGATGCCCTCGTATACCCCCACGGGGCACTCTGGAGGTCCGTCCGGACGTCCGGTTGAGAGGGTTGAACGCGCGATGCTGCTCATCGAGGTCTTCGTGCCCAGGAACGCGCTGGGCGAGGACGAACGCCAGGCGCTGGGCCGCGGGCTCATCGACAGGCTGATGGTCGAGGACGACAGCCACGCCATCGAGATCATCGACGCCCAGCGCACGATCACGCAGGTGCTCCTGCACGAGCCGGCCACGTGGGTGCTCGGCGAGCGGCCGGCGGCGGACCCCGCGGACCCGCCGCGCTACGTGGTGCGCGTGACGGTTCCCGCGTCGTGGCGCAAGGAGATGTGCGAGCACGTCGTGCGCGTCGTCACCGAGGCCCTCGGCGAGACCGAACGGGCCGCGGGGCGCGACCCGGACCGGGTGCGGCGCGAACCGCACGCGATCATCCTCACGGAGGGCGTCACCGAGGGCGGCATCGGGATCCTCGGCCGGGTCATGAGCAGCCTGGACCTCACGGAGCTGGTCTCACGCCCCTACCGTGACGGCGCCGCGCAGCGTGCCCCCGTGCCGGAGCAGCCGCCCGGCAGGGTGATCGACCCGATCTGCGGCATGGGCGTCGACCTCGGCGACTCCGCCCTGACGCTCGTCCACGAGGGCACCGTGTACGGGTTCTGCCACGGCCTGTGCCGCCGGGTCTTCGCGAACGAGCACGGGTTGTCGCTCGGCAAGGACGACCCGCAGTCCTGAGGCCGGGCTCCCTGGCGGCGGGGTGGTCATACCCACAGCATAAACAGATACTTTATCCGATTATGCTACGGTGAAACGGATGACTCATCCGCTTATGGCTGGGTCCGGTACGAGGAGACACCGATGCCTTTCACCGCGGACGCCGTCCCACACCTGCCCGCCGGATTCGGCGAGATCTTCGCCAGCCGCACTGTCGACGTCAACGGCGTCGAACTGCACGCCGTGGTCGGCGGGTCCGGCCCGGCGTTGCTGTTGCTGCCGGCGTGGCCGCAGTTCTGGTACGGCTGGCGGCTGGTGATGCCCGCTCTCGCCGAGCACTTCACGGTCGTGGCCGCCGACATGCGCGGCATGGGTGCCAGTAGCAAGCCGGCCAGCGGGTACGACGCGGTCACGCTGGCCGACGACATGGCCGGCCTGATGACCTCCTTGGGTCACGACAGGTACCACGTCGCGGGCTACGACATGGGGATGATGGTCGGCTACGTGCTCGCCGCCCGCCATCGCGACCGGGTGAGCAAGCTGGTGCTGGCCGAGGCCGTCCTCGCCGGCTTCACCCCGATGCCCCCGCTGCTCATGCCTCCCGAGGTCAACGAGCTGGCCTGGCACTTCGTCTTCAACCGTCTGGCCGAGATCAACGAGCGCATGGTGTCCGGCCGCGAGGAGATCTACTTCGGTTACCAGTTCGCCACCAAAGCCGCGTCTCCCGAGGCCATCCCGCAAGCCGCGGTCGACGTCTACGTCGATGCCCTGCGCGACCCCGCCGCCTTGCACGCGAGCTTCGAGTTCTACCGCGCGGGAGAGTCCGGGGACCAGGTGGTCGCGCTGGCCGCCGAGGGGCCGCTGGACATTCCGGCTCTGGCCATCGGGGGCGAATATGGCATGGGCGATGGCGTCGAGCAGGCGGTGCGGCAGGTCGCCTCGAACACCACCGGCGCCGTCGCACCGGGTGCGGCGCATTTCCTGCCTGAGGAAGCGCCCGAATGGATGACCCGCACCTTGATCGACTTCTTCGCCTGAGCCCTGAGCCCTGAGCCCTGAGCCCTGAGCCCTGAGCCCTGAGCCCTGAACCGGCATCGTCACGTCCGGCTCCCCCGGCGGGGGAGCCGGGCTCGCTCAGTGCTGCGAGAGGAGGTGGGCCAGCTCCTGCTCCACCTCCTGGTTGGCGACGAAGAGCAGTTCGTCCCCCGCCTCCAGCGGATCGTCCGCCGTCGGGACCAGCACGCGGCCCTCCCGCAGGATGGCCACGAGCGCCGAGTCCACCGGCCAGGGCACCGAGCCCGCCCGCTGCCCCACCACCGGCGCGTCGTCCGCCAGGGTCAGCTCCACCAGGTTCGCCTGGCCCTGGCGGAACGTCATCAGCCGGACCAGGTCGCCGACGCTCACCGCCTCCTCCACCAGCGCGCTCAGCAGGCGCGGCGTGGAGACGGCGACGTCGACGCCCCACGACTCGTTGAACAGCCACTCGTTGTTGGGGTGGTTGATCCTGGCGACCACGCGCGGCACGCCGTACTCGGTCTTGGCCAGCAGGGAGACGACCAGGTTGACCTTGTCGTCGCCGGAGGAGGCGACGACGACGTGGCAGTTGTTCAGGCCGGCCTCGTCGAGTGAGGCGATCTCGCAGGCGTCGGCCAGCAGCCACTCGGCGCGCGGCACGCTGTCGATCTTGATGGCTCGGGGGTCGACGTCGATGAGCAGGACCTGGTGGCCGTTCTCCAGGAGCTCGGCCGCGATGGAGCGGCCCACGGCGCCGGCTCCGGCGATGGCGACGCGCATCAGTGGTCCTCTTCCGGTGCCGCGGCGAGCACCTTGTTGATCCGATCCATGTCGTTCTCGGCGGCGATGACGTGCAGCACGTCGCCCTCCTGCACCACGGTGTCGTCGGCGATGGTCACGGCCTCGCCGATGCGGTTGATGAAGGCGGCGCGCGTCCTGGCGCTCGCTTCGAGCTCGTGGACGCGGGTGCCGATCCAGGACGGGTGGACGGTGACCTCGGCGAGCACGACGGTGCCTGAGGGGTCGCGCCAGAGCGGCTCGGCGCCCTCGGGCAGGATGCGGCGCATGATCTGGTCGGCGGTCCAGCGCACGGTGGCCACGGTGGGGATGCCCAGCCGCTGGTAGACCTCGGCGCGGCGGGGGTCGTAGATGCGGGCCACCACGTTGTCGACGCCGAACGTCTCGCGGGCCACCCGGGCGGAGATGATGTTGGAGTTGTCTCCGCTGGAGACGGCGATGTAGGCGGTGGCGGACTCGATGCCGGCCTCGGTGAGCACGTCGCGATCGAAGCCGACGCCGGTCACCCGCCTACCCCGGAAACCGGCGCGCAGGCGGCGGAACGCCTGCGGGTCACGGTCGATGATGGCGACGGAATGTCCGCTGTCTTCGAGGATGTGGGCGAGGGTCGATCCGACCCGGCCACACCCCATGATCACTATATGCATTTCCCCCCGCACTTCCGCGGTCGGCCGATTGCTCGACACCAGTATGGACCGATGGGGGAGCGCCTCGTTTAGGTCGTCGGCGTGGGGCTAGCATCTGGTTACGTGGCGAAGATAACAGATCTTGTCAAACGCTTGCTCGTGGGGCGCGCCCTGCGCAGCGGGCAGCTCCACGAGCAACTCCTCCCCAAACGGATCGCCCTGCCGGTCTTCGCCAGTGACGCGCTCTCCTCCGTGGCCTACGCTCCGCAGGAGATCCTGGTCATCCTGTCGCTCGCCGGCGTCTCCTTCTACGCCTACAGCCCCTGGGTCGCGGTGGCCGTCGTGGTCGTGATGCTCACCGTGGTGGCGTCGTACCGGCAGAACGTGCACGCCTACCCCAGCGGCGGCGGCGACTACGAGGTCGCCACCACCAACCTCGGCAAGAACGCCGGGCTCACCGTCGCCAGCGCCCTCATGGTCGACTACGTGCTGACCGTCGCGGTGTCGGTCGCCAACGGCGTCGACTACGTGGGCGCCACGATCCCGTTCGTGGGCCAGCACAAGCCGGCCGTCGCCATCGCCATCGTCGTCCTGCTCACGGTGGTCAACCTGCGCGGCATCCGCGAGTCCGGCGTCGCCTTCGCCATCCCCACGTACGCGTTCATGTTCTCCGTGCTGTTCCTCATCGCCTGGGGCGGCTTCCGGCTGCTGGCGCTGGGGGAGGAGATCCGGGCGCCGAGCGCCCACTTCAGCATCGCGCCCGAGCAGACCAACCTGACGGCCTTCGCCGCGGCCTTCCTGGTGCTGCGGGCGTTCTCCTCCGGCTGCGCCGCGCTGACCGGGGTCGAGGCCATCAGCAACGGCGTGCCCGCGTTCAGGAAGCCCAAGAGCAAGAACGCCGCCACCACGCTGCTCATGATGGGCCTGGTCGCGATCACCATGTTCGGCGGCATCATCGCGCTCGGCCTGGCCTCGGGGGTGAAGGTGGCCGAGCCGTCCGTGGTCGCCGAGGACCTGCTGCGGCCGGACGGCACGCCCGTCGGGCCCGGCTACTACCAGCAGCCGATCATCTCCCAGGTGGCCGACGCGGTGTTCGGGGGCGGGTCGCTGCCCTTCGTGTTCATCTCGGCGGTGACCGCGCTGATCCTCTTCCTGGCCGCCAACACGGCCTTCAACGGCTTCCCCGTGCTCGGCTCGATCCTGGCCCAGGACCGCTACCTGCCGCGCCAGCTGCACACGCGCGGCGACCGGCTGGCCTTCTCCAACGGCATCATCATCCTGGCCCTGGCGGCCTGCCTGCTGCTGTGGGGGTTCGACGCCGACGTCAGCCGCCTGCTGAACCTCTACATCGTCGGCGTCTTCGTCTCCTTCACGCTCAGCCAGACCGGCATGGTCATCCACTGGACCCGCCACCTGAAGACCGAGACCGACCCCAAGACGCGGCACCAGATGCACCGCTCGCGCGTGATCAACTTCTTCGGCGGAGTCATGACGGGGCTGGTGCTGATCGTGGTGCTGCTGACGAAGTTCCTGGTCGGAGCGTGGATCGTGGTGATCGCGATGCCGATCCTGTTCCTCATGATGAAGGGGATCAGGCGCCACTACGACAACGTGGCGGCCGAGCTGGAGCTCACCGAGGACTACGAGCCGGCCATGCTGCCCGCGCGCAACCACGCGATCGTGCTGGTCTCGAAGATCCACAAGCCGACCATGCGCGCGATCTCCTACGCCCGCGCCACCCGGCCCTCCACGCTGGAGGCGATCACCGTCGGCGTCGAGGGCGAGGAGGCCCGCAAGCTGCAGGAGGAGTGGGAGCGGCGCGGCATCCCGGTGCCGCTCAAGATGCTCGACTCCCCCTACCGCGAGATCACGCAGCCGATCATCGACTACGTCAAGACCCTGCGCAGGCGCTCGCCGCGCGACGTGGTGACCGTCTTCATCCCCGAGTACGTGGTCGGCCACTGGTGGGAGCACCTGCTGCACAACCAGAGCGCGCTGCGGCTGAAGGCGCGGCTGCTGTTCAAACCGGGGGTCATGGTGACCAGCGTGCCGTGGCAGCTGCACTCCTCCGACCGGCTGCTCGGCCGGCCCGAGCCGTTCGCGCCCGGGGCCGTGCGCCGTCCGTGGCACCAGAGTGTCAAGGACGACGGTCAGATCACCTCGCGCTGATCCACGCGCGCAGGCGGCGCGTGTCGCCGGCGTTCCAGTCCGGCGGCGCGGCGACGGCGGCCCAGCCGTCCACGATGTTGGCGCCGTAGCGGTGGCCGTGCCCCGGCGGCACGTCGAGCGCCACCGCCATGTCCACCAGCACCTGCCAGAACGTGACCAGCGGGAACCAGTTCATCTGCGGGTTCACGCCCGGCCCCCGCGGGCCCTCCAGCCAGGCCGGCCTGTGGTAGATCAGCCGCGGCGACCACCACACCACGGGGTCGGAGGCGTTCTGCAGATAGACCACGCGCGGCGGCGGCCAGGGAGCGCCCGGCCGGGACAGGTCCACCGGATACTGGGCGAACCTCGCCGTCCTGCCGCGCTGGTAGACGGGCCGCCAGACGGGGCTGCCGGGGTCGCGGGCGGCGGTGAGGTGGCTCCAGATGGGGTTGGCGTTCGGCGGGCCCACGAACACCGCGCCGTCCGCCCTGGCCACGAGGTCGCGCGGGTCGCGGAAGGACTTCTCCATCTGGTACGACCCCAGGCTCTCGCCCGACAGCAGCAGCTTCGGCCGCGACCCGGCGGGCAACCGGGCCCACCGCTCGCGTACGGCCTCGAACAGCGCCCGCCCGGAAGCCGCCGCCTTGTCCCGGTCGACCAGGAACGACACCCAGCTCGGCAGGTAGGAGTACTGCAGCGCGACCATGGCCGAGCGCCCGTTGTACAGGTACTCCAGGGTGTCGGCGATGCGCGGATCCACCCAGCCGGTCCCGGTGGTGCCCAGCACGGCCAGCACCGGGCGGCCGAACGCTCCTGTGCGTTCCAGTTCGCGCACCGCGAGCGCCGCCTGGGCCCGCGGCGAGGTGGTGCTGTCAAGCCCGATGTAAACCCTGATGGGCTCGGCGGCGGGCCGTCCTGAGAAGGCGGCGAGCCGGGCCGGGGTCGCGGCGGTGCCGGTGAAGCGGCGGCCCTCCCTGCCGAGCGACTCCCAGGTGACGAGCGAGCCAGGTCCGCCCGACACGTACGCCGACACGGGCCTGCGCACGCCGGGATGGGTGCCCTCGTTGGCCACGGACGAGATGTCGCTCATCCTGGCCACGAACCCGTTGAACAGCACGTCGTTGGCCACGACCGCCACCAGCAGGCCGATGACGAGCACGCCGATGACGTGGCCGACGTAGACGGGGACGTACCGGTCGAGCCAGGCGTTCAGCCGCCGCCCGCCCAGCCGGACCAGGCGGGCGGCCAGCAGCGCCGCCGCGAACAGCGCCAGCGTCACGCCCAGGATCAGCGGCGGGAACCAGGCGATCTCGGTGTCCATGCCCATGAGCGCCCGCAGGTCGCGCTGCCAGTCCAGGCTGTACGACAGCGTCACCACGATCAGTCCCGCGCACACGCCGAGCAGGACCTGCCAGGCGATCCGCCGCCACCGCTCGGGCGGCCGGTACGGGATCACGGCCCGCCCGAGGGCCCCCAGCCCGGCGCCGGCCGCGTAACCGAGGATGCCGGTCACCGCCCCCATCACGCCCTGGTACAGCCAGGTGCGCGGCAGCAGCGACGGCGTCAGCGAGGCGCAGGCGAACAGCGTGGCCAGCAGCGTGCCGCCGAAGCCGAGCCGCCGTCGCACCACCCTCGACCTGTCCACGGTCACCTAGGGTAGTTGACCAAGTCGGACAAGTGGTCATAGCGGGTGGACGCTAGGGTGTCGGGTGTGGAACAGGCATCTCTCGAGCTGACGGTAGGTCCGGTCGCCCACGGCGGCTGGTGTGTGGCGCGCCACGAAGGGCGGGTGGTGTTCGTCCGGCATGCCCTGCCGGGCGAGCGGGTGATCGCCGAGGTGACCGAGGAGACCACCCGCTTCCTGCGGGCCGACGCCGTGGAGATCCTGGAGGCATCGCCCGACCGGGTGGTGCCGCCGTGCCCGTACGCGGGGCCGGGGCGCTGCGGCGGCTGCGACTGGCAGCACGCCACGCCCGAGGCGCAGCGGCGGCTGAAGGCGCAGGTCGTGGCCGAGCAGCTGCGCCGGCTGGCGGGCATCGAGCGCGAGGTCGTCGTCGAGGAGGTGCCGGGCGCGAAGGACGGGCTCGGCTGGCGCACGCGGGTGCAGTTCGCCGCCACCGCCGGGGGCGAGCTGGGGTTTCGCCGGCACCGTTCGCACGACGTCGAGGTCGTCGACGCCTGCCTGATCGCTCACCCCGAGGTGGAGGCGGTCGGCGTGGAGGAGCACCTGTGGCCGGGCGCCGCCGGGGTCGAGGTCATCGCCTCCTCGGGCGGCGACCGGGCCGTGGTGGTCGCGCCCAGGCCGCGGCGCAGCGTGACCGTGCCCGACCTGGAGGCGCCCGCCTCGATCCTGCTCGACCAGGGCAAGGGCCGCACGGTGCCCCGGCGCGGTTCGGGGGTGCTGCACGAGCAGGTGGGCGACCGGGAGTTCCGGGTCGCCGGCAGCGGCTTCTGGCAGGTGCATCCAGGGGCCGCAGAGACGCTGCTGGACGCGGTGCTGGCGTACGCGGCGCCGGAGCCGGGGGAGTGGGCGCTCGACCTCTACTGCGGGGTCGGGCTGTTCGCGGCCGGGCTGGCCGAGGCCGTGGGGCCCGAGGGGGCGGTGTTCGGGCTGGAGTCGGAGGCCGCGGCCGTCCGTGACGCCCGCGCCAACCTGCGCGACCTGCCGCAGGCCAGGATCGAGCGGGGACGCGTGGAGGAGGCGCTCGACCGCTTCCAGATCGAACGGGCCGACCTCGTCGTGGTCGACCCGCCCAGGGCCGGGCTGGGCCGCGACGTGGTCGACCGGATCGCCTCGCTGGAGGCCCTGCGCATCGTGTACGTCTCCTGCGACCCGGCCACGCTGGCCCGCGACCTGGCCTGGCTGGCCGAGCGCGGTTACGCGCTGTCCGACCTGCGGGCCTTCGACGCCTTCCCGATGACCCATCACGTGGAGTGCGTGGCGCTGCTCGGCCGCGAGTGATTCGGCTCACGTGATCGCGCCGTGACCTCGGCCCCCGTACCTGTGGTGCGGGGGCCGTTTCGCGCGTGCCCGCCGGGGTTCCGGTCCTCACCCTGTGGTCTGCGCAGACGCCTCAGCCGTCACTCGGGTTTACTTCCGCCTTAGGAAAATGTCCCAGTTTTGATGACAAATCAGTATCGGTCCCGACAGAATGCGGTGCCATCCAGCGTCTACCGCAACTGGAGGAAGACCCCTATGCGTAGACCCCTTGGGGTACTCGCCGCAGCCGTCAGCCTGGCCGCGATCGCCGCACCCGTGAGCGCGGCCGAGGCCGCCGCGACGACGGAGGCGGCGCGGTGTCGCGTCAGCGTGCTCAAGCCGAGTGTCAGCGACACCTTGAAGATCCAGACGTCGGCCGTCCGCCGTGGCTGCTTCACCCCGGCGCTGCTGCGCATTCGCATCCAGCGGGCCGTCCCCGGTCCCGACCGGGTCGTCAAGAGCGGCGCCACCAGGAAGGGCCGGCTCACGCTGGCGCTGCCCTGCGCCCCCGGCACCTACTACGCGACCGCGACCGACTACCGCGGGCGCACCGTCAAGTCGCGGGCCGTCAGGCTGGCCTGCACCCCGGGCAGCGGCGTTCCGACGCCCTCCCCGAGCGCGACGTCGCCCGGGACGCCCGTCCCCACGCCGACCCGCACCCCCACCACCCCGCCTCCGGCGTCCGGCGGCGTGGGCTCCGCCGAGGAGAACGAGGTCGTCAGGCTGACCAACGCCGAGCGCGCCAAGGGCGGCTGCTCGGCTCTCAAGCACGACCCGCAGCTGCGCGAGGCGGCTCACGGGCACTCTGCCGACATGGCGGCCAAGAACTACTTCAGCCACACCTCGCAGGACGGGCGCAGCTTCCTCGACCGCATCAAGGGCGCCGGCTTCACCGGCGGCTCCGGCTGGGCCGAGAACATCGCCACGGGACAGACGAGCCCCGCCTCGGTCGTCCAGGCCTGGATGAACAGCTCCGGCCACAAGGCGAACATCATGAACTGCAAGTACAACCTCATCGGGGTCGGCGCGGTGAAGGACTCCAAGGGCAAGATCTACTGGACCCAGGACTTCGCCGCACGCTGACGCACAGGGGACGCACGCCGCGCCCGTCCTCGATGTGGACGCGCGCGGACGGCCGGGCTCACCGGCGAGCGCGGACAGGGCCCGGCGGGCGCACGACCCGCCGGAACCAAGCAGCACCCTCACCCTGACCCTCGCCGGCGAGCCCGCGCCGTCACGAAAGGCGCTGCCACGTGCAGCGCCGTAACCTGAAACAGCGCCGTCCCGGGAGCGCCGGCACATGACAGGCGGGACCGTCGTCACAGGGACGCGCGCAGGCGGGCCATCTCCCCGGCGATCGTGGCGACCGTCCAGTGGGCGTTGAGGCCGCTCGGGTTCGGCAGCACCCACACCCGGACCCCGCCGACCGGCTCGTCCTGCGGCCCGATGACCGACTTGGGGCGGGCGAAGGCCGTGCGGTAGGCCGAGATGCCGAGGACGGCCAGCACCTTCGGGCCCACCTGGGCCACCTTCGGAGCCAGTTCGGCCCCGCCCCGCGCCAGCTCCTCCCTGGTCAGCTCCGACGCCTTGGCGCTGGCCCGGGGCACGATGTTGGTGATGCCCAGCCCGTACGAGGGCAGCAGGTGCTGCTCGGCCGGAGCCAGCAGGCGCGGCGTGAAGCCGGACAGGTGCAGCGCCGGCCAGAAGCGGTTGCCCGGCCGCGCGAAGTGGCGGCCGGTGGCCTCGGACATCAGGCCGGGGTTGATGCCGCAGAACAGCACGTCGAGCGAGGGGCCGAGAACGTCGTCGAGCACGTGCCGGAGACTAGCCCATGTCTTCGAGTTTGCGGCCCTTGGTCTCTCTGACCCACTTGGTCACGAAGAGGAACGACAGCAGGGCGAACAGGGCGTAGATGGCGTACGTCAGCGGCAGGTTCCACTCCGACATGGCCGGGAACGACACGGTGA
This sequence comes from Nonomuraea maheshkhaliensis, assembly GCF_039529435.1. Taxonomy (NCBI): domain Bacteria; kingdom Bacillati; phylum Actinomycetota; class Actinomycetes; order Streptosporangiales; family Streptosporangiaceae; genus Nonomuraea; species Nonomuraea maheshkhaliensis. Next base: position 145,373 of record NZ_BAAAMU010000002.1, on the reverse strand, counting down.
TCAGCCAGTTGGCGATCCACTGAGCAGCCGCCGCGACGCCCAGGGCGGCGGCGCGGATGCGGTTGGGGAACATCTCGCCGAGCAGCACCCAGACCACCACGCCCCACGACAGCGCGAAGAACAGCACGAACAGGTTGGCCGCGATGAGGGCGACGGCGCCCTGCGGGTCGGGAAGGGAGACCGACTCGCCCACGCCCCCGGCGAAGCTGAACGCCCACGCCGCGGTGGCCAGCGAGATCGCCATGCCGGCCGAGCCGATCATGAGCAGCGGCCTGCGCCCGATCCGGTCGACCAGCGAGATCGCGATGAACGTGCCGATGATGTTGATGATCGAGCTGGAGAAGCTGATCAGCAGCGAGTCGCTCTGGTTGATCCCGACCGACTGCCAGAGCACGGACGAGTAGTAGAAGATCACGTTGATGCCGACGAACTGCTGGAAAACGGAGAGCACGATGCCGATCCACACGATCGGCAGCAGCCCCAGCGCGCTGCCGCGCAGGTCCTTCAGCCCGGGCACCCGCTCGGTGCGCAGCACGTGCTGGATCTCCGAGATGCGGGAGTCGAGGTCCACGTCGTCGCCCTCGACCTCGGCCAGCACCCGGCGGGCCTGCTGGGTGCGTCCCGACATGATCAGGTAGCGCGGCGACTCGGGGATGTTCAGGGCGAACAGCAGATACAGCAGGGCCGGTACGACGCAGGCGCCCAGCATCCACTGCCAGGCCTCAAGCCCGAGCAGCACGTTGTTGACCTTGCCCCCGGCCACCCGCGCGATCACGTAGTTGACCAGCTGCGACACCGCGATCCCGAGCACGATGGCGAGCTGCTGGAACGATCCCAGCCGCCCCCGGTAGGCGGGCGGGGCCACCTCGGCGATGTACGCGGGCCCGAGCACCGACGCCATGCCGATCGCGAAGCCCGCGACCACCCGCCAGAACGCCAGATCCCAGACCGCGAACGGCAACATCTGGCCGATGGAGCTGATCGCGAACAGGATGGCCGCCACCTGCATCGAGCGCGTACGCCCCCACCGGTCGGCCAGCCCGCCGCCGGCCCAGGCACCCAGGGCCGAGCCCAGCAGCGCGATGGCCACCACGAACCCGGTCTCGACCGCGCCCACCCTGAAGTGCTGCTGGATCCCGACCACCGCACCGTTGATGACGGAGCTGTCGTAGCCGAACAGGAACCCGCCGATCGCGGCTGCCGCCGTGATGAACACGACATGACCGAGATGCTCGTTGTGGGTGTACTGAGTAGCCATGCCGGTCCTTCCCCTGAATGGTCGGGGAACTACCCTGCGATCACCCTCGTATTCGCGATCACAGCCGCGGGTCGACCGGCTCCGATTCAAGTGCCAGCACGGCGAAGACCGGCTCGTGCACCCGCCAGCCCGCCTCGCCGTCGGCCAGCCGCGACAGCGCCTCCAGGCCGAGCGCGTATTCGCGCAGCGCCAGGGAGCGCTTCTTGCCGAGGAAACGCCGGCGCAGCACGTCGAGCGACTCGGTGTAGTCGGGGCCGTAGATGATGCGCAGGTATTCGCGCCCGCGCACCTTCACCCCCGGCTGCACCCGGCCGGGCGTGGGCACGGCGGGCTTGACCACCATGCCCTCCCCGCCGGCCGCCGTCAGCTCCTCCCACCAGGCGGTCGCCTCGGCCCGCGACTCGGCGGAGTCGAGGGTGACGAAGACGTGCCGGGTGGTGGTGATCAGCGGCGAGTCGAGCAGCGCCAGCGTGGACAGGTGCCAGGCGTGCGGCTCCAGAGCCGTGGCCCGCCCCTCGCAGGCCAGGATCTGGAACGGCGCCACCCTGATCCCCTCCAGGCCGTCGACCGGCCAGCAGTAACGCGCGTAGGCGTCGCGGAACAGGGCAGCGTTGCCGGTACGGCGCCGGGTGCGGTCGAGCAACTCGCTCACACCCAGGCCGCGCCCGGCCGCCGTCTCCAGCGCCGCTTCCGGCTCGGGCAGCGCGGCGCGGGCCGCCGCCCCGACCGAGGCGTACTGCGACCTGATCAGCTCGCCCGCCTTCGCCGACCAGGGCAGCAGCTCACAGTCGAGCACCACCCAGTCGGAGCCCAGCTCCGCCCAGAGCGGCTCGCACGCCTCCCGCAGCCGGTCGATCAGCGGCCCGGTGTCGGCGAAGAACGGCCGCCCGGTACGGGTGTAGAGGGCGCCCGCGCTCCCGTCGCCCACCCCGAACCTGGCCTGGGCCACCTCGGGAGTGCGGCACAGCACGGCCACGGCCCGCGAGCCCATGTGCTTCTCCTCGCACACGACCTCGCCCACCCCGGCGCCGGCGAACTCCTCGAACGCCTCGTGCGGGTGCTCCAGGTAGCCGTCGAGGCGGGAGGTCTCCGGCGGGGCCATGGTCGGCGGCAGGTAGACCAGCCAGCGCGGGTCGACCGCGAAGCGGCTCATGACTTCCAGCGCGGCGGCGGAGTTCTCCTCCCTGACCTTGACCGTGGTGGCGAAGCGCGTCTCCACGTGCCGGGTGCCGATCACGTCGTCGATGTCGAGCATGCCGGGGTCGCGGGCCGCGTCGCCGAGCGGCTTGGCCGGCGCGTACCACACCTTCTCCGCCGGAACCTGGACGATCTCGCGCTCCGGGTAGCGCAGCGCGGTCAGGTGGCCGCCGAACACGGCGCCGGTGTCGAGGCAGATCGTGTTGTTGACCCACTCCGGCCTGGTCGTGGGCGTGTGGCCGTAGACGACCATGGCCCGGCCCCGGTATTCGTCGGCCCACGGGTAACGCACCGGCAGGCCGTACTCGTCGGTCTCGCCGGTCGTGTCGCCGTAGAGGGCGAACGAGCGCACCCGGCCGGAGGCGCGGCCGTGGTAGGCCTCCTTCAGGCCCGCGTGCGCGACCACCAGCCGGCCGCCGTCGAGCCGGTAGTGGCTGAGCAGGCCGTCCATGAACGTCCTGGCCCGCTCCACGAACTCGGGCGGCTGCGCGGCGAGCTGGTCGAGCGACTCCTGCAGGCCGTGCGCGACGGTGACCTTGCGGCCGTTGAGCGCGCGCACCAGCTTCTGCTCGTGGTTGCCCGACACGCAGATCGCGGTGCCGGCCTCGACCAGGTCCATGACCAGGCGCAGCACGCCCGGCGTGTCGGGGCCACGGTCCACCAGGTCGCCGACGAACACGGCCGTGCGGCCCTCGGGATGCCACGGCAGCGGCCCGTCGAAGCGCCAGCCCAGCTCGCGCAGCAGCGTCTCCAGCTCCGAGCGGCAGCCGTGCACGTCGCCGATGATGTCGAACGGGCCGGTCAGCTCCGTCCGGTCGGACCACGCCTTCTCGTACGTGATCACGGCCTGGTCGATCTCCTCGGGACCCCGCAGCACGTGCACGCGGCGGAACCCGTCGCGCTGGATCTTGCCGAGCGAGCGGCGCAGGTCCTTGCGCTGCCGGATCACCACGCCGGCGCCGAAGTCGCGCTCGGGCCGGCCGGCGTTGCGCTCGATCGCCAGCTCCTCGGGCACGTCGAGGACGATCGCGTCGGCCAGCACGTCGTGCTTCTTGGCCAGGTCGATGAGGCTCCTGCGGGCCTGGTACTGGACGTTGGTCGCGTCGACCACCGTGAGCAGGCCCCTGGCCAGGCGCACGCCGACGATGTGGTGCAGCAGGTCGAAGGCCGCAGGGGTGGCCGACTGGTCGTTGACGTCGTCGGAGACCAGGCCGCGGCAGTAGTCGGAGGAGATGACCTGGGTGGACTTGAAGTGCCTGCTCGCGAACGTGGACTTGCCGCTGCCGGACACGCCGACGAGCACCACGAGGGAGAGCTCAGGAACGCTGATCACGGGTGAACACTCCCATCTGGGTGGGCGGGCCGACCTCGGGGTCGTCGTCGCCGACCGGTTCGAAGGCGACCTGGTAGCCGTACCGATCGGCGACCCGGGCGGCCCAGGCGGCGAACTCGGCCCTGGTCCACTCGAAGCGGTGATCGGGGTGGCGCAGCCCGGTCAGGAACTCGTAGCGGACGTTGTGCTCGATGTTGGGGGTGGTGACGAGCACGTGGAGGGGCTTGGCGCGGCCGAACACGACCCGTTCGAGCGCGGGCAGGCGTGACGGGTCGACGTGCTCGATCACCTCCATCAGGACGGCGGCGTCGTAGCCGGTCATCCGCTTGTCGGTGTAGGTGAGCGCGCCCTGGAACAGGGTGAGCCGGGCGCGCTTGGCGTCGGGCATGCGTTCCAGGCGCAGCTTGCGGGCGGCGATGGTGAGCGCCATCGGCGAGACGTCCATGCCGCCGACCTTGGTGAACCTGGGCCGCGACAGCAGCGCACCGACCAGCTCGCCCTGGCCGCAGCCGAGGTCGATCACGCTGGACGCGCCGAGCTCCTCCAGCTTGGCCAGCACGGCCTCGCGCCGCTTGAGGTTGAGCGGCTTCGGCCTGGCCCCCGGGCCTGCGGCGGCCTCACCTTCCGGTACGGAGGCGGTCTCACCTTCCGGTACGGAGGCGGCCTCGGCTTCGGCGGCGGCCGCCTCGTCGGAGGCGGTGGTCTCGGCCGGGGCGTCCTCCTCGACCGCCGGCTCCAGCTCCTCCTCCACCTCGTCGCCCAGCTCGGCCAGCCGCGACAGCGCCGTACGCGCCAGGGCCCAGCGCCGGCCGAGGTAGCGCCGGGAGATCAGGCCACGCTCCGGATGGCCGTGCAGCCAGCCCTCGCCCGCCCTGATGAGCTTGTCGACCTCGTCCTGCGCGATCCAGTAGTGCTTGGCGTCGTCGAGGACCGGCAGCAGCACGTACAGGTGGTTGAGCGCGTCGGACAGGAGCGCGGTGCCGCGCAGGGTCAGCCCGACATAACGGGAGTCGCCCCATTCGGGAAAGCCTTCGTCCAGCGGCACCGGCCGGGCGTCCACCTCCCAGCCGAGCGGCTCGAACAGCCGCCGCGCCAGCTCGGGGCCGCCCCGGCAGGGCAGCGCGGGCAGGCGCAGCTCCAGCGGCAGCGGTCGGCCGGGCAGCTCGGGCCGGGCCTTGCAGCGGCCCGCCCGAGCCGTCCTGAAGACGTCGGCCAGCGCCACGGACAGCAGCGAGGAAGCCGCGTAGGGCCGGTCGTTGACGTACTGCGACAGGGTGAAGTCGGGCGAGTTCCTGCCACGCGACCTGACCAGCGCGATCGGATCGACCTCCAGCATGAGCGCGGCCGTGCAGCGCTCGTCGCCCGCCTCGGGATAGAACACCGTGGCGGTGCCGAACGACTGCCCGAACTCCTGCACGCGCTCGGGATGCTTGTGCAGGAGGAAACCGAGGTCGGTCGCGGGCCTGGCGGGGGGCGAGCCGGTGGTCGAAATCGTCAGAAGCACGGGCCAAGTCTGCCGGAACGCCGCGAAGTGTCCAATCGATTACTCCACGTGCGGCAGCACCTCGGCGGCGATCAGCTCCAGGTGCTCCAGGTCCTGCAGATCGAGGATCTGCAGGTAGAACCGCTCCGCCCCCAGCTCGGCGAACTTCCCGATCTTCTCCACAACCTCGGCCGGGGTGCCCGCCAGGCCGTTCTCGCGCAGCCGTCCCGCGTCCTCGCCGATGGCGGCGGCGCGCCGCTCGATCTCGGCCTCGTCGGCCCCGACCACGGTGGTCTGCGCCACCGACAGCGTCAGCGTGCGCCCGGTCCGCTCGCACGCCGCGCGCACCCGGTCGAAGGCCGCGCCGGTGTCGGCCAGGGTGTGGAACGGCAGGTTGTACTCGTCCGCGTACGTGGCCGCCAGCCGGGGCGTGCGCTTGGCCCCGAAGCCCCCGACGATGATCGGCGGGCGCGGCGACTGCACCGGCTTGGGCAGCGCGGGCGAGTCGGCCAGCCGGTAGTAGCTGCCCTCGAAGGAGTAGTCCTTCTCCGCCGTCCACAGACCGGTGATGATCTCCAGTTGCTCCTCGAACCGGGCGAACCGCTCGCCCACCGGCGGGAACGGGATGCCGTACGCCGCGTGCTCGGTGTCGAACCAGCCGGTGCCGAGACCCAGCTCCACCCGGCCGCCGCTCATCTGGTCCACCCCGGCCACGCTGATCGCCAGCGGCCCCGGCAGCCGGAACGTGGCCGGCGTCACCAGCGTGCCCAGGCGGATCCTGGACGTCTCGCGGGCCAGGCCGGCCAGGGTGATCCAGGCGTCCGACGAGCCGGCGCCCGGGTCGCCGGGGTTGATGCGCGCGTAGTGGTCAGAACGGAAGAATGCGTCGAAACCCAGCCTTTCAGTGGCCTGGGCGACGGACAGCAGGTCGTCGTAGGTGGAGCCCTGCTGGGGCTCGGTGAAGATCCGCAACTTCATGTGCACATTATCCGCACACAACGGACGCGTACCGGAAAAGGCCCGCGCGCCGCCGCGCGGGGTTGCTAGCGTTCCACCCGCCAGCGCCGTTCCGTAGCCGATCGACCACCTGGGGTGGCCACATGTCTCGGCACAAGAGGGAGCCGGGCATGCTCCCGCGCCCGCTCGCCCTGCTCGGAGCCCTACTGCTCGCCACCGCCACCGCAGTGGCGATCAGGATGCTCCCGGCGGGCGCCGTCTCCCCGTCACGCCCGCCCGCCGCGCGCCCGCCCGCCACGCCCGCGCCCTTACCGGCCCAGGCCGGCGAGCCGCCCGCAGCGTTTGTCGGGTTCGTCGGCTTTGTGGACCTGGCCAGGCAGCCGGGCTTCGACCTGCCCGCCGAGTCCCGCCGTACCGGGGTCCGCCGGTACGCGCTCGGCCACCTCGTCGCCGGCGGCGACGGCTGCACGCCCAGGTGGAGCGGCCAGGCCGGCCCGCGCAGGAGCCCGATGGCGGGCCGGCTCGCCAGGCTCAGGGCCATGGGCGGCGACGCGGCCCCCGTGCTCGGCGGCCCGGGAGGCCGCGAGCTGGCCGCCGCCTGCACCAGGCCGGGCGGCCTGAGCGCCGCCTACCGCCGGGTGGTCGGCGCCTTCGACGCCGCCGAGCTCGCCTTCGAGGTCCGCGACAGCGCCGACAGGGGCGCCGTGCTGCGCCGGGCCCGCGCCATCCAGGCCGTGCAGCGCGAACGGCGGCTCCGGGTCAGCTTCACGCTGCCGCTGCGGCACGACGGGCTCACTCCCGGCGACGTGGCCATGCTGCGTGCCACCCGCCAGGCAGGCGCGGAGGTCGCCACCGTCAACCTCCTGGCCCCCATCGAGCCCGGCACCACGCGGGGCGCCCGCCTGGGCCGGGTGGCCGACGCCGTTCGGGCGGCCGGAGAGCAGATCGCGCGGGCCCAGGGCCTGGCGGAGCCCGGCGAGGCATGGCGGCGCATCGCGCTGACGCCGGTGCTGGCGGGCCGGGACGACCTGAGCGAGCTCGACGCCCGCAAGCTGGCCGCCTACGCCGCCCACCACGGGCTGGCCTGGCTGTCGTTGCGCGGAGTCACCCCTGAGCCGGACGTGTCGCGCATTCTTTGGCGTACCTCGCCCTATAGGTAGGATTCCGCTGACCGGGGAAGGATTCAGGCGGCGGGGGAGGGCGTGATGGCGACACGTCCTGAGACCGCGAAGAAGCTCCTGCTGTACTGGATGGACGCCTCGCTGGGGTTGGTCTTCCTCATGTACGCGTCCTGGAGCGTCGTGATGACGGTCCAGGGACGGCTGGCGCCGCTCAGGGCGGTGTTCGCCGTCCTTCTGCTGATGGGCGCCTTCGGCCTCTTCCCCGTGCTGATGCGGCGGGCCTTCGAACACCGGCCGAGGCCGTCGGCGCTGCTGCTGGTCAGCGGGGCGTGCGCGGCCGCCCTGGTGCCGGTGCTGCCGCACACGAGCGACATGACGACGACGTGGGTGGACGCGGCCCTGCTGTGGGTGGCGCTGGCCTCGCTCTATCTGCGGCCGTGGCCGACGGTGCTGCTCGCGGTGACCGTGGTCCTGCTCCTGTCCTCCTACGTCGCGCAGGACGGGCAGGCGTGGCCGAGCCTGCTGGCCGTCGCGGCGTTCAACTGCACGATCATGGTCCTGGGCATGCTGGTGTGGCGCTGGCTCTGGTGGGTGATCAGGGACGCGCACAAGAGCCGGGAGGCCAGGGCCCGGCTGGCCGTGGCCGAAGAGCGGCTGCGCTTCGCCCGCGACCTGCACGACCTGCTCGGCCGCAGCCTGTCGGTCATCACGCTGAAGAGCGAACTGGCCGCCAAGCTCGCCACCAAGGACGCCGCCGAGGATGTCGACCGTGCCGCGGCCGAGATGGCCATGGTGCGCCGGCTGGCCGGCAAGTCGCTGTTCGAGGTGCAGCAGGCGGTGCACGACTACCGGGCGCTCGACCTGGAGGAGGAGCTCGCGGGCGTACGCACCGCGCTGGAGGCGGCGGGCGCGAGCTGCGTGATCGAGACCCGGCTCGACGACCTGTCACCGGATGCCAGGACGCTGCTGGCCTGGGCGGTGCGCGAGGGCGGCACGAACGTCCTCAAGCACAGCGCGGCCACCCGGTGCGCGATCAGGATCGACGGAGGCGTGCTCGAAATGGTCAACGACGGGGTGGGGGAGCGGTCCGCCACGCCCGGCAACGGCCTGCTCGGCCTGTCCGAGCGGCTGATCACGGCCGGTGGCTCGTTCTCCGCCGAGCCCACGAAGGACGGGGAGTTCCTGCTGCGCGCGGCGGTGCCGGCGTGAAGGCGTGGGACCGGATCAGGAACGCCTCCAAGCTGACCAGGGTCCGCTGGCTGATCGTCTACTGCACGGACATCATCCTGATCTTCCCCATGCTCGGCTACTACGCCTTCTACCTCAACTGGCAGCAGGGCATGCCGCCGCTCGCGGTACTGGGCGGTGTCGTCGTGCTGCTCACTTTCAACGTGCTCAGCACCCGTCCGTTCCGGATCGCGGTGCAGGGCGGCAGGCGGCCCACCGTCGTGCTGGCGGTCACCGGGGTGCTCGCCGTGGCGCTGCTGATCCTCTTCGCGCAGATCTGGGCGATCCCCACCTGGCTGGGGCTGCTCGCGCCCTTCGTCCGCAAGCGTGTGGCCATCGTGGTGGGCTTCGCCTCGATCGTGCTGGCCAACCTGTTCGTGTGGTGGATCGGCGGGTGGATCGTCTCCCTGCTGATGCTGGTCCAGACCCTGTTCACGGTGATCTGCCTGGCCGTGGTGTGGGCCAACCTGGCGCTCTGGCGCCTGACCACGGAGGCGCACGAGGGTGAGGAGGCGCTGGCCAGGCTGGCGGTCTCGGAGGAGCGGCTGCGCTTCGCCCGTGACCTCAACGACCTGCTCGGCCAGAGCCTCGCCGACGTCGCGCGGCGGACCGAGCGGGCCGAAGGGGCGCTCGCCTCTGACCGGGAGTCGGCCGCGGCCGAGATGTTCGAGGTGCGCGACCTGGCCAGGCGGTCGCTGCGCGAGGTGCGCGCCGTCGTGCAGAACTACCGGGCCATCGACCTGGACGAGGTCCTGGCCAGCGTACGGGCGGTGCTGGAGGCGGCCGGCGTGCGCTGCACCGTGCGCGCCGACACCGGCGCGCTGCCGCCGGAGACGCGGACGCTGCTGGCCACCGTCGTCCGCGAGGGCGTGACCAACGTCCTCAAGCACAGCAGGGCCGAACGCTGCACGATCACGATCGAGGATGGGGTGCTGGAGATGTCGAACGACGGCGTGAGCGGGCCCGCGGGCGAACACGCGCCCAACGGCCTGGCGGGGCTGGCCCAGCGGGTACGCGCGGCGGGCGGCACCCTGGAGGCCGAGTCCACCGCGGACGGCCGCTACCGGCTCAGGGCGGCGGTGCCGGCATGACCACGCGCGTGCTGCTGGCCGACGACGAGCACCTGATCCGCGGGGCCATCGCCGCCCTGCTCGACCTGGAGGACGGCATCGAGGTCGTCGCCCAGGTGGGCAGGGGCGACGAGGTCGTGGCCGCCGTCGCGGAACACCGGCCCGACGTGGCCGTGCTCGACATCGAGATGCCCGGCATGGACGGGCTGAGCGCGGCCGAGCGGATCAGCTCCCAGTGCAAGATCGTCATCCTGACGAGCCTGGGCCGCCCCGGATACCTGCGCCGGGCCATGGCGGCGGGCGTCAGCGGCTTCCTCGGCAAGGACGCCTCGGCCGAAGAGCTGGCCATGGCCATCCGCAAGGTCCAGTCGGGCGGCCGCTACCTGGACGCGGAGCTGGCCGCCGCCGCGATGGCCGCCGGCGACAGCCCGCTGACCGAACGCGAGCGCGACGCGCTGCGCCTGGCCGGCGACGGGGCCACGATCTCCAGGATCGCCACCGAGCTGCACCTGACCGAGGGCACCGTACGCAACTACCTGTCCAGCGCCATGACCAAGCTCAACGCCCAGAACCGGCTGGAGGCCATCCGCACGGCCCAGCGCATGGGCTGGCTCTGACCACCCTTCTCCGCACAGGTAAAACGCCACAGACGGCCTGTCCGGTCCGGCACTGAGGGCAGGTCCCGTTCCACGTTGTACTCGTCTCCGGCCGCCGATCGCGGCGGCCTGTCATCCGACAGAGGGGGATACATGAGTACGACACGGGGGACAGAGCGCCGCTCCAGAGCCACCGTCCTGCGCCGGCACGGGGTGCGCGCGCTCACCGCGGGGGCGGCGCTGGCCGCCGCGCTGATGGCGGTGGCCGGGCCGGCCCACGCCACCACCAACGTGAGCGTGTCGGGCAGCCTGCTGCAGGTCGTCTCCGGCGCCGCGTCCGACGAGATCACGGTCACCCAGCTCGGGAACCGGCTGATCGTGCAGAACAACGGGGACGTGGTCATCCCGGCCGCGCCCTGCGTGGCGATCAGCAAGAACCAGTCGGCCTGCCCGGCCACCGGCGTCACCCTCATCGCGGTGAGCACCGGGGACGGCGACGACGACGTCAGGAACCGGACCACGCTGCGCTCGCGGGTGGCGCTCGGGTCGGGCTCCGACACCTTCGCCGGCGGCACGGCCGTGGACCTGGCCGCCGGCCAGGACGGCGACGACCGCCTGGCGGGGCTCGCGGGGGACGACGTCCTGATCGGGGCCGCCGGGCTGGACAGCGCCAACGGAGGTGACGGCACCGACAAGTGCGACGCCGAGACCGTCACGCTGTGCGAGTAGCAGGTACGAGGTAGGTCCCTGCCGTGCCTGACAAGGACGGCACCCCGGCAGTCAAAGCACATGCGGTGTACTGCATACTGGATCCCATGTCTCAGAAGATCATGGGCCGCCGTGCGGTACTGCTCGCCACGGGACTGGCCGCCGGAGGGGTCCTGTTAGACGGCGGGCCGGCGCGCGGCCTCGCACGACCCTCCGTGCGCCGGCCCGCCACCCCGGACGAGGCGTGGGCGAAGCTGCGCGAGGGCAACCGGCGCTGGGCCGCCGACGCCTCCACCCGCCCCCACCAGGACCTCGGCCGGCGCGCGGAGGTCGCAAGGAAGCAGGAACCGTACGCGGTGGTCGTCACCTGCATCGACTCCCGCGTCCCCCCGGAAATCGTCTTCGACGCGGGGATCGGCGACATCCTCACCGTACGCAGCGCCGCCCAGACCGTAGACCCCCTCGTCGCCGGCGCCATCGAGTACGGCCCCGCCGAACTGGACGCACCTCTGATCGTGGTGCTCGGCCACCAGCGCTGCGGCGCGGTCACCGCCGCTGCCCACGCACTCAAGGAGGGCGCCAAGCTTCCCGGCCACCTGCAACGCATCGTCACCGACCTGCGACCGGCCTATGAGCAGGCCCGCGGGGACGTGGACCGGATGATCCGGATCAACACCACCAAGGTCGTGGCCGACCTCAAGGCCGGCGAACTGCTCGCCTCGCGCATCGCCGGCCGGAAGCTCAAGATCGTGGGCGGGTATTACTCGCTCGACACCGGCAAGGTCACCCGGCTGGTGTGACCGCTTTCGCGAAAGTGGCCGGAGTCGGCCTGTGAGGGTCGTCCGGCCGCGCTGGGTGAGTACAGGCCGTGAGGCCCCCGCCCGCAGGGGGCCCTGCGGGCGGCGGGGCGGTCAGCAGCCGACGGAGGCGGACCCGGTGCTGGCCTTGTAGGAGCACGAGTCGACGAGCCTGCCCTTGGGGTCGCGGACGTAGGCGGTGTCCTGGTCGTTGTTCCAGACGTACCGGTCGCGGTTCCAGTGCACGATGCGGCCGCCCGGGCCGTTCGCGTCCGTGCCCCGGCCGGAGCGGAGGGTGATCCGTTTCCTGGCCTTCAGGACGACGCCGGCCATGAACGTGTAGGTGTAACCCGTCTTGTCCCGTACGCTCCACCCCTTGAGCTTCAGAGCCCGCTTGGTGGTGTTGAGCAGGGTGACGTACTCGGCGTTCAGCGAGCTGTTGGAGCGGCTGTCGGTTCCCGGGGAGTCGTAGAAGATCTTCGCGATCTTCAGCCGGGGGACCGCGGCCTGGGCGGGCGCCGTGCCGAGCGTCGCCATCGCCACGATCGTGGCGACCGCTGTGGGGACAAGTCTCACCATTGAGTCCTTTCTGGCATATGTGACAGAAGTAGGACGACGGACTACCTCGCGTGGTTGGCAAGATCGCCAAGGGTTGAACCGGTCAATCGGGCCGTTCCGCATCGTGCCTGCACAGAGGGGATCCCGGCCGTTGAGAGCGTTTGCCGGAGCATGTCTCGAAAACGTCACGGCTCTTGACGGCGCGGTCACGTGGAATTTACGTTCGCGGTACTTATCCGGTTCAGCGGATCCCTCAGTCCTCATTCATCTACCGAAAATGATCGCTCACCGGCTTTCGCCTCAGTCTTGGGAGCGCTCCCAGGGTGGCCCGGCGGAGGTCGTCCCATCGGGGTGTCTAGCCAGACGTGCGAACCTTCGCGCCGTGCGCGGAGGAAGGAGAGAAGCGATGCGTAACCGGGCTCGGATCTTGATTCCGCTCGTGGCGGCGGGCCTGCTCGCCGCGGCCTGCACCGGCGGCGGATCCACGCCGACCCCGTCGGCCTCCCAGCCGCAGAGCAGCCAGGGCGCGGTGGCCAACCCCGACCAGCTGCCGCGCAACGAGACGCTCTACACCACGGGCACGCAGTGGGGGCCGCCGCCCAACTTCAACCCCATCAGGGAATGGGACTCGGCCGTCGGCACGAAGGGCCTGGTGTACGAGACGCTGTTCCACTACGACACCACCGCGGCCAAGCTGAGCCCGTGGCTGGCGGCGAGCGGCGCCTGGACCGACGACACCACGTACGAGGTCAAGCTCCGGCCCGGGATCAAGTGGTCCGACGGCCAGCCGTTCACCGCCAAGGACGTCGCCTTCTCCTTCGAGCTCGGCAAGATGGAGACGATCCCGTACCACCACCTGTGGAACTGGCTGAAATCGGTCGAGGCCACCGACGACCAGACGGTGAAGTTCACCTTCTCCAAGGCGAACTACCAGCAGTGGGACTTCATGCTCTACAGCCGCTCGATCGTCCCCGAGCACGTCTGGAAGGGCCGCTCGGAGAAGGAGGTGCTCGACGGCATCAACGAGAACCCGGTGGGCACGGGCTCGTACAAGTTCCTCAGCAAGGACCAGGACCGCGTGGTGCTGCAGCGGCGCGACGACTGGTGGGGCAAGTCGGCGCTCGGCATGGAGCCCAAGCCGCGCTACATCGTCGACATCGCCACCCCGAGCAACGAGGTCGCGATGGGCATGCTGCTGCAGAAGGGGCTCGACCTCAGCAACAACTTCCTGCCCGGCGTGGCCAACCTGGTGCAGGGCAACTTCGGGCTGACCACGTACTACAACGAGCCGCCCTACATGCTCTCGGCCAACACCGCCTGGCTGGTGCCCAACACCACCAAGAAGCCGATGGACGACCCGGCCTTCCGCAAGGCGCTGGCCGCCTCCGTGGACGTCAAGAAGATCGTCGAAGGCGTGTACGGCAACCTGGTCAAGGCCGCCAGCCCGACCGGCCTGCTGCCCCAGTGGGACAAGTACGTGGACCAGAACGTGGTCTCCTCCTCCGGTTTCACCTTCGACGCGGCCAAGGCCAAGAAGCTGCTGGCGGACGCGGGTTACAAGGACGGCGACGGCGACGGGTACGTCGAGAACAAGGACGGCTCCAAGATCAGCCTGAGCCTCATCGTCCCGTCCGGCTGGACCGACTGGATGGAGTCGGCCCGGTCGATCTCCGCCAGCGCCAAGACGGTGGGCATCCAGATCACGCCCGACTTCCCCGACTTCAACGCCCTGGTCGAGCGGCGGGCCAAGGGCGACTTCGACCTGCTCATCAACAACGAGCGGCAGCTGTCGAACTCGCCGTACACGTACTACGAGTACATGTTCCAGCTGCCGATCCAGAAGCAGCAGAACACGGTCAACTTCGCCCGCTACGAGAACAAGAAGGCATGGGAGCTGGTCGAGCAGCTCGACCAGGTCAAGACCGACGACACCGCGGGGATGCAGAAGATCATCTCGGAGCTCCAGCAGATCCATCTGGACGACATGCCGATCATCCCGCTCTGGTACAACGGCCTGTGGGCCCAGTCCAGCACCAGCGTGTGGAAGAACTGGCCGTCCGCCGCGGGCGGCGCGCCCAAGACCGGTGCCGTGATGTGGCGCAACTGGCTGGAACTGGGCGGTTTCGAGACGCTCACCCAGCTGCAGCCCTCCGGCTCGTGACGACCTGACCGGACGAATCCTCCGGCCCTCCGCCCCGAGACCTGCCACTGGGATCCGGGGCGGAGGGCCCCTCCCGGAGACTAAGAACACGTGCGTCGTTATTTCGGTAGAAAACTCCTCATCTATGGGCTGACCTTCTTCGTCGCCGTCACGGTCAACTGGATGATCCCGCGCTTCATGCCGGGCGACCCGATCGCCAGCATGGTCGCGCGGGCCAACGTCACCAACGCCCAGGCCGTCGAGGCCATGCGGGCCTACTACAGCAACCTGTTCGGCCTGGACCAGCCGCTGTGGCAGCAGTACGTCAACTTCTGGGGCGCGCTCGCGCAGGGCGACTTCGGGATCAGCATCTGGCTCTTCCCGACGCCGGTCGCCGACGTGATCACCCAGGCGGTGCCGTACACACTGGCGCTGATCGTCCCCTCGGTGCTGCTGAGCTGGGTGGTGGGCAACCAGTTCGGCGCCTACGCCGCCCGCCGCAAGCTGCTCGACAACACCGTCCTGCCGGTGGGCTACGTGCTGACCGCGATGCCGTACATGTGGCTGGCCGTGCTGCTGGCCTGGGGGTTCGGGGTGCTGCTCGGCTGGTTCCCGGTGGCCGGCGGCTACAGCTTCTCGATGCGGCCCAACTGGTCGTGGACGTTCGTGCTCGACCTGCTGCACCACTGGGCGCTGCCGTTCCTGTCGCTGTTCCTGGTGGCGCTGGGCGGCTGGGCCATCGGCATGCGGAACATGATCATCTATGAGCTGGAGTCGGACTACTCCAGCTACCTGTCCGCGCTCGGCGCGCCCACCAGGCTCATCCGCAGGTACGCCTTCCGCAACGCCGTCCTGCCCCAGATCACCGGGCTGGCTCTGCAACTGGGCGTGCTGGTGGCCGGGGCGCTGGTCACCGAGATCGTCTTCGCCTATCCGGGTCTCGGCAGCTTGATCCTGAAGGCCATCCAGAACAAGGACTTCTTCCTGCTGCAGGGCACGTTCCTGTTCATCGTGCTCGGCGTGCTGATCGCCAACTTCATCATCGACATCGTCTACGTCGTGGTCGATCCGCGTACCAGGGCGGGAATGGCGGGTGCGCAGGCATGACGACGATCCAGGAAGTCGCCCCGCGCGAGCCGGCGGGCGTGCGCCGCGAGGCGCTCTACTTCGCGGTGCGCAACGGCAAGCTGATGGCCGGGTTCGGGATCGTGCTCGTGCTGCTGTTGCTCGGCCTGTTCGGCCCGCTGCTGTTCGAGGGGGTGCCCAACGACTACGGCACCCGGCCCATGAGCCCGCCGTCGGGCGAGCACTGGTTCGGCACGACCACGTTCGGCCAGGACGTGTTCCTGCAGTTCGTGCACGGGCTGCGCAGCACGTTCGTGGTGGGCGTGATCGGCGGCGGCATCGCGGCGGTCATCGGCATGTCCGTCGGCTTCGTGGCCGGCTACCGCGGCGGGATCGTGGACGAGGTGCTCAACATGCTGACCAACGTCATCCTGGTCATCCCGACGCTGGCCGTGCTGCTGATCATCAACGCCTACCTGGGCATCCGCAGCGTGGCCGTGCAGGGCCTGTTCATCGGGCTGACGCAGTGGCCGTGGGCGGCGCGGGCGATCAGGGCGCAGACGTTCTCGCTGCGTACGCGCGAGTTCGTGGATCTGGCCAGGATGAGCGGCTCCGGCACCGGCAAGATCATCGCCAGGGAGATCGCGCCGAACATGAGCTCCTACCTGTTCATGACGTTCATCCTGCTGTTCGGCGGATCCGTGCTCATCGCCTCCTCGCTGGACTTCATCGGCCTCGGACCCACCGAGGGGGTCTCGCTCGGCCTGATGTTGCAGAACGCCAACCAGTGGAGCGCGCTCCAGCTCGGCATGTGGTGGTGGTTCGTGCCGCCGGGAGCGGCCATCACCGCCATCGTGGGCGCCCTGTACGTGGCCAACGTCGGGCTCGACGAGGTCTTCAACCCGAAACTGAGGGAGACATGAGTCTGCAGGTCAGCGAGCTGAGGGTGTACTACAGGACGCTCAAGGGGGATGTGCGCGCCCTCGACGGCATGACCTTCGAACTCGGCGACGGCGAGATACTCGGCCTGGTCGGCGAGTCCGGCTGCGGCAAGAGCACGCTGGGCAAGTCGCTCATCCGGATGGACGGGCGCATGCGCCGCGTCGGCGGCACGGTCACGCTCGACGGCCACGAGCTGCCGATCGACGACGACCGCCGGATGAACGACTTCCGCTTCCGCGAGGTGTCCCTCATCCCGCAGTACGCCATGAGCGCGCTCAACCCCACCCGCAAGATCCGCAGGATGGTCACCGAGCTGCTCAGATCCCGGGGCACCACCCTGGACACGGCCGAGCTGGAGCGCCGGATGGACCAGGTCGACCTGCCCCGCGAGGTGCTCGACCGCTACCCGATCGAGCTGTCGGGCGGCATGAAGCAGCGCATGGTGATGGTCATCTCCACCCTGCTCGACCCGTCCCTGTTGATCGCCGACGAGGTCACCTCCGCGCTCGACGTCTCCACGCAGAAGGCCGTGGCCCGCGCCCTGCTCGGCTTCCGCGACAGCGGCTACGTCAAGAGCATGATCTTCGTCACCCACGACATCGCGCTCACCCACCACATCGCCGACACGATCATGGTCATGTACGCGGGCAAGCTCGCCGAGAAGGCCCCGGCCGACGTGATCGTCAAGGCGCCGCGGCACCCGTACACGCGGCTGCTGCTCGACTCCCTGCCCGAGGTCGGCGTCCGCTACGCCGAGCGCAGGCTCGAAGGCATCGCCGGCAGCCCGCCGTCGTTGCTCGACCCGCCCACGGGCTGCCGGTTCCGCGACCGCTGCCCGATCGCGGGCGAGGAGTGCGCGCAGGAGCCGCCGGTGGCCGAGCTCGCCCCCGACCACCACGTAGCCTGCTGGAAGGCCTGATGCTGAGACTCGACGACGTCACCAAGGAGTTCCGGATCGGCGCCTTCGGCGGCAAGAGCGTCGCGGCCGTGCAGGGGGTGAGCTTCGAGGTCGTCCCCGGCGAGGTCGTCTCCCTGATCGGCGAGAGCGGCAGCGGCAAGAGCACCATCGGCCGGATGATCCTCGGCCTGAACCCGGTCACCAGCGGCTCCATCACCTTCGACGGGCTGCCGGTGCGGGCGGGCAAGGAGTACTACCGGCGGGTCCAGGGCATCTTCCAGGACCCGTTCAGCTCCTTCAACCCCGTCTTCAAGGCCGACCGGGTGTTCACCATGATCAAGGAGGCGTACTACCCGTCCGTCTCCGGGCCGGAGTGGACGGCCAAGGTCGAGGAGTCGCTGCGCGACGTGCGCCTCAACCCCGGGCAGGTGCTCGGCAAGTATCCGCACCAGCTCAGCGGCGGCCAGCTCCAGCGGCTGCTCATCGCCCGCGCGCTGCTGCTGGACATCAAGCTGCTGGTCGCCGACGAGATCACCAGCATGCTCGACGCCTCCACCCGGATCGACGTGCTCAACCTGCTCGCCGAGCTGAAGATCAGGGGTCTGAGCGTGCTCTACATCACGCACGACCTGTCACTCGGCAACTACCTCGCCGAGCGCACGGTGGTGCTGCGGCGGGGGAGCGTGGTGGAGATGGGGCCGACCGAGCGCGTCTTCGGCGACCCGCTGCACCCGTACACGCGCGAGCTGCTGTCGGCGGTGCCGCGCCTGCACGAGACCTGGGACGACGCCGTGCCCGTGGAGACCTGCCTCTACCACGAGCGGGGCGGCGGCGCGGGCGGCCTGGCCGAGGCCGAACCTGGCCACTTCGTGGCCTGTGCCCGGCTGGACACCTGCTGAGGAGGCCGGTCGCCGGGAGGTTCCCGGCGTCCGGCCCGCCTTACGCGCGCGCCCTCAGCGGCCGGCGCGCAGCCGTCCGGTGGCCTCCGCGTCCACCTCGAACGTGTCCGGGTCCACCGCCACGCCGTAGTCGCGGGCCGCGCCCGCCACGCTGACGAACCCGTTGCGGACGTCCGCGGCCACCCGGCCCGGCTCGCGCTCGAACGGGTCGCCGTACCCGCCCCCGCCGCCGGCGTTGTTGACCAGCACCTCGTCCGCCTCCAGCCGGTTGTAGCTGCCGCCCTGCACCACCTCGCGGCCGGTGCCGGGGTTGAGGATGACGTGGTTGCTCTCGCCGGGCATCCCGTCGCCGATGGCCCACGGCCTGGTCCTGGTCTTGTAGACCAGGCAGATGCCGGTCGAGGGGGCGGTGAAGCGGTACGTACGGCCGACGCCGACGCCACCCCGGTGCCGGCCGGGGCCGCTGCTGTCGGGGCGGTAGCCGTACGACTCGATGAACATCGGCGACTTGGTCTCCAGCACCTCCACCGGGTTGTTGCGGCAGCCGGGCTCCGACAGGTGCATGATGCCGTCCTCGCCGTCGCCGCCCGCGTGCCCGCCGAAGCCGACGGCCTCGTTGGTGGCCTCCAGCCACGCCTCGCCGGTGCGCGGGTTGACGCCGAGGCCCATCATCGAGCACACGTCGCCGCCCGAGCAGGCGGGCACGCGGTCCGGCATGCCCTGGGCCAGCGCCTTCAGCACGACCTCGCCGCCGAGCAGCCCGGTCCACAGCGTGAACGTCGGCATCGGCGGCACGGCGTGCATCACCGACCCTGGCTCGGTGACCACCCGCAGCGGCCGGAAGTTGCCCGCGACGACCGGGGTGTCCGGCGTGGTCAGCGCCTTGAAGACGAGGCTGCAGAACGCCTCGGTCTGGCCGACGGGCAGGTTGATCGGGCCCTTGACGTCGCGCTCGCTGCCGGTCCAGTCGATCACCATCTCGTCGTCGCCGATGGTCACGGTGACGTTCATCCTGATCAGGCGGTCGGCGTCCACGCCGTCGCTGTCCACGAAGTCGTGCGCGGTCCAGGTGCCCTTCGGCAGCTTGGCCAGGGCCAGCCGGGCCAGCCGCTCACCGTGGTCGTTGATGGCGTCCATCGCGGCGCTCAGCACGCCGGCGCCGTACTTGGCGGCGATCTGCTGGGTGCGGCGCACTCCGGTCACGCACGCGGAGACCTGCGCCTGGATGTCGCCGATGGTGCGCTCGGGCATCCGGCTGTTGAACCGGACGATGTTGAACACGTCGTCGTTCTGCACCCCGCGCCGGTAGAGCCTCGAGCACGGGAAGAACAGGCCCTCCTGGTACATGTCGGTGGAGTCCAGGACGTATCCCGGGTCCTTCTGCTTCAGGTCCAGCACGTGGATCCGGCAGGAGGCGAACCCGATCAGCTCGTCCTCGTGGTGGATGGGCGCGAAGACCAGCGGGTCCAGGGTGTGGGCCGAGGCCCAGTACGGATAGTTGAGGATGAAGACGTCGCCGGGCTCCAGCGCGTCGCGGCCGAGGAACTCGACCGCCCGCTTGATGCCGTGGTCGTTGCCGCGGGTGAACACCGCGATGCCCGGCGCGTCGGCCACCACGTCACCCTGGGCGTCGTGGATGCCGATGCCGTAGTCGTGGATCTCGTACACCACCGTGTTGTACGCGGTGCGGCACAGGTTGCGGGCCATCTCGTCGGCGGCGGCGAGCAGGCCGTGCCGGATGATCTCGGTCGTGATCGAGTCCGTGGTGATCGAGTCGGTGGTGGTCGTTTCGCTCACTGTTGTCCCCCGGTCCGGTCGCTGACGGAAATGACCAGTTCGCCGTAGCGGCCGACGCTCAGGCTGTCGCCGGCGTGGATGACGGACGTGGCCGTGTGCTCGGTGATCACGGCGGGTCCGGCGACGCGGTCGCCCGCCAGCAGTTCCTCGCGCGTGTAGACGCGGTATTCGACGGCCGGCTCGTCCGGTGAGAGGTAGACCGGGCGGGTCCCGGCCGGCCGCGGCCCGCCGGAGGTGCGCTCCGCCACGGTCGGGAGCTCGGGCTTATCGACCGTGCCGGTGGCGCGCAGCCGCAGGGTCGTGACCTCGACCGGGTCGTCCATCGTGTGGCCGTACTGCCGCTCGTGCAGCTCGGCGAAGGCGGACTCCACGGCGGCGGCGAAGGTGGCCGGGTCGTCGGGGAAGGCGACCGTGACCGAGTGCTCCTGCCCCTGGTAGCGCACGTCGAGCGTGCGCGCCAGCGCGCGCCGGTCCGGCCCGAAGCCCTCCGACTCCAGTTGCTCGACCGCCGCCGCCTCCATCTCCCGGTAGACGGCGCCGGCGGCGGCCTCGTCGAGCGCGGCCAGCGGTGTGACGGCGGTGCGGGCGAAGTCGTGCTGCACGTCCGCCAGCAGCATGCCGAACGCGGAGAACGCGCCCTGCCCCGGCGGCACGATCACGGTCGAGATGCCCAGCTCCCTGGCGACCTCGACGGCCACCAGGCCGCCTCCGCCGCCGAAGGACAGCAGCGCGAAGTCCTTCGGGTCGCGCCCGAGCTCCACCGTGATCGCGCGGACGGCGCCCATGATCTTCATGGTGGAGATCTGCACGACGCCGCGGGCCAGCGCCTCGGGGGCCAGGCCGAGCCGGGTGGCGATGGGCTGCAGCGCCTTGTCGGCCAGCTCGCGGTCCAGGGCGAGCTTGCCGCCCAGCGGGCTGTCCGAGCCGAGGTGGCCCAGCACGAGGGCGGCGTCGGTGAACGTGGGCGCGGTGCCGCCCCTGCCGTACGAGGCCGGTCCCGGCGCCGCGCCCGCGCTCTGCGGGCCGACCTGCAGCGCGTCCGCCTCGTCCAGCCAGGCGATGGAGCCGCCGCCGGCGCCGATGGTGTGGATGTAGAGCGACGGGGTGTTGATCGGCAGCCCCTCGAACTCCGCGCCCTGGTAGAGGACAGGTTCGTGGTCGAGGATCAGCGAGGCGTCGAGGCTGGTGCCGCCCATGTCGATGGTGATCAGGTTGGGCTCGTCCAGCAGTCTCGACAGCGCCGCCGCGCCGATCACGCCGCCCGCCGGGCCGGACAGGATGAGGCTCACCGGCTGCTCGCGGGCCGCCTGCGCGGTCATCGCGCCGCCGCCGGAGCGGGTCATCAGGAACCGGCCCCGGAAGCCGCCGCCTTCCAGCTCGCCCTCCAGCTCGCGCAGGTAGCGGTGCACGATCGGCTTGACGTACGCGTCCAGCACGGCGGTGCTGGTCCGCTCGTACTCGCGGTACTCCCTGGACAGCTCGTGCGACAGCGTGACCGCCACGCCGGGCGCGACCTCGGCCAGCACCTCGCGCATGCGCAGCTCGTGCTCAGGGTTCGCGTACGAGTGCAGGAACGCCACCGCGACCGAGCCGTACCCGCGTTCCGCCACGATCGTGGCCACCCGGCGGGCGTCCTCGTCGTCGAACGGCGTGTGCACGCTCCCGTCGAACCGGCACCGCTCGCGCACCTCGAAGGTGTCGTACCGGTCGAGCAGCGCGGGCGGCTTGCGGTAGGTGATGTCATAATTGGTCCTGCGGTCGGTGCGCCCGAGCAGGTAGACGTCACGGAACCCCCTCGTCCCGATGACGGCGGTGCGCGCTCCCGTCCTGGTGAGCAGCGCGTTCAGTCCCAGCGTGGTGCCGTGCGTGAACATCGTGATGGCCGGCGTGCCGGACTCGGCCAGGCCGAAGGCGTCCATGACGCCCCGGGCCGGCGCGTCCGGCGTGGTGGGGACCTTGCCGAAGCTGAGCGCGCCCGTGTCGGGGTTCAGCTCCACCACGTCGGTGAAGGTGCCGCCGACGTCGATCGCAAGCCTGCTCATCGTTCCGCCTTCCTCGATGGCCTTCTGGATGATTGGTGCGTGGCCGCGACGAGGTCCAGAGCGCCGGACGGCATCCCCCTCGCGTCGTCCGGTCGCGGCCAGTGCAGGGTGAGCTCGTGGAAGCCCGTGTCGCGCAACCGGCCGGTGAAGTCGGCGTAGCGGCCAGGGCTCTCGAAGGGCCAGGTCATGTCCAGCGCCACCTGTGCGATCCGGCGCGGCGCCGACCGCGGCCGGCCGGCGGCGTCGAGCGCCGCGTCCAGCCCGCGCCCCTGTTTCTCCAACGCGGCGAACCAGTCCTCCGCCTCGTCCCGCCGGCGGTAGGCGCCGTAGGTCACCCAGGACTGGCCGTGCCTGGCGGCCAGCGCCATCGCGCGGGGCCCGGTCGCGGCCACGGTCAGGGGCACGCGCGGGCGCTGGAGGCAGCCGGGGATCTGGCGGGCCTCGACGGCGCTGTAGCGCGGCCCGTGCACGGTGCTGACGTCGTGGGTGAGCAGGTGGTCGAGCAGGCCGAGCCACTCCGCGAAGCGCTCGGCCCGCTCCGGCGGCGATCGCGGCGGGTCGCCGAGCACGGCGGCGTCCGCGCCCTCCGCGCCGGCCCCGACGCCGATCTCCAGCCGGCCGCCGCTCAGGTGGTCGAGGGTCATGATCTCCTTGGCGAACGTGACCGGATGGCGGTAGTTGGGCGTGGCCACCTGCGTGCCCAGGCGTACCCGGGAGGTGGACACGGCCGCCGCCGCCAGCATCGGCACGGCCGCGTGCCAGGGCCGGTCCTTCAGCGGGGTCCAGGTCAGATGGTCGTAGGTCCACACGGTGCGCACGCCCAGCGCCTCCGCGGCCCGTACGTCGGCCACGAAGGCGGCGGGATCGCGGTCGGGCAGCACCAGGACCGACAGCTCGATCATCGGCGTTTGCTCGCCACGCTGAGCGCGACCGCGGCCAGGATGACCACGCCGGTCGTCAGGTCCTTGAAGAACGGGTTCGCGTTGAGGATGTCGAACCCGTTGTCGATCAGCGCCAGCAGGTACACGCCGCAGACCGAGCGCCAGATCGCGCCGACGCCGCCGTAGATGCTGGTGCCGCCGAGGATGACCGCCGCGATGGCCAGCAGTTGCATGCCGTCGCCCGCCTGCGGCTGTCCGGTGCCGATCCGCGACACCCCGATGGCGGCCGCGATGCCGGCGGCCAGGCCGCTGTAGAGGAACGTGTAGAGCTTGATCCGGTTCACCCGGATGCCGGACAGCTCGGCGGCTTCGGCGTTGCCACCGACGGACAGGACGTACCTCCCGAAAGCAGTGCGATTCAGCAGAAATCCTGACAGCAGGGCGAAGAGCGCCAGGATGACGATCGCGTAGTAGACCGGGCCGATCCCGCCGCGCCCGAGCGCGGTGAACCCGGTGGCCTGGACGCTGATCAGGAACCCGCCGGTGATCAGCACCGCCAGCCCGGCGTACACGAGGCTGGAGGCCAGCGTCGCCAGGAACGAGTGGATCCGCAGCCTGGTGATCGCCACCCCGTTCACCAGGCCCAGCGCGGCGCCGGCCAGCGGCGCGGCGATCAGGCCGAGCACGGGGCTGTTCAGGCGCAGCGCCACCCAGGCGGCCACCACGTTCGCGACGCTGAAGATCGCCCCGGTGGACAGGTCGAAGCCGCCGCAGATGACGACCAGCGTCCCGGCCACCGCGATGATCGCCAGCGGGGCGTTCTGGTTGAGGATGTTGAGCAGGTTCGTGAGTGTGAGGAACGACGACGTCGAGACGCTCAGCACCACGAACAGCGCCACGAGCATGATCAGGACGGCGTGGTGGCGGACCAGGGCCGGCACGTTGACGCCGGATCCCGCTCGCGCCGATGCGGTGGCGGTCATGGCCTTCCTCCGGTTTCCGTTTCGCCGGCGGTCGGCGACTGCCGGGGCTGGGGCTGCTCGACCTCGAAGAGGCGCTGCAGGATCTCGTCCACGGACGTGCCCGGCCCCGCCACCTCGCCGACGACCGCGCCGCCGCGGACGAGGTGCACCCGGTGGCTGAGGCCGACCACCTCCTCCAGCTCGGAGGAGATGAGCAGGATGCCGGTGCCGGCCGCGGCGATCTCCACGATGAGCTGGTAGATGCGGGACTTGGCGCCCACGTCCACGCCCCTCGTGGGCTCGTCGAGGATGAGGAACTCCGGGCGGCCGAGCAGCCATTTGGCGAACAGCACCTTCTGCTGGTTGCCGCCGGAGTAGACCGAGATGTCGCCGTCGAGCGCGGCCGGGCGGACGCCGAGGCGTTCGACCAGCTCGCGCACGGCGGCGCGTTCGGTCCGGCGTGACAGCACCCCGGCGCGGGTGAAGCGGCCCAGGTGCGGCAGGGTGACGTTCTCCAGGACCGGGCGCGGTAGCACCAGTCCCTGGGCGCGGCGGTCCTCGGGGATCATGGCCATGCCGCGGGCGATCGACGCCCGGGGCGAGGCGTCCGTGACCGGCTCGCCGCGGAACAGCACCTGCCCCGACTCGATCCGGTCGCCGCCGAACAGCGCCCGGGCGATCTCCGTACGCCCGCTTCCGACCAGCCCGGCCAGGCCGACGATCTCGCCGGGGCGGACCCGCAGGGACACGCCCCTGAGGGCGGCGCCGCGCACGTCGCGCATCTCGGCCACCGGCTCCGTCTCCGGCGGCGGCGCTTCGGGCAGGTCGGGCAGCAGCATGTCGACGGGCTCGCCGAGCATGGCCTCGACCAGGCCCGCCTTGGTCTCCCGCGCGGCCTGGGCCGTCCTGATCACCCGGCCGTCCCGCATGACCGTGACGCGGTCGCAGTTGCCGAGCACGTCGTCCAGGAAGTGGGTGACGTAGACGACGGTCGTGCCGCGCTCGCGCAGCCAGCGCATGATCTCGTGCAGGCGCTCGCTCTCGTCGGCGGTCAGCGACGACGTCGGCTCGTCCATCACGATGACCCGCGCCTCGCGGGCCAGGGCCCGCATGATCTCGACCTTCTGCTGATCGGCGATCGGCAGCGTCTCGACCGGCGCGTCGGGCGGGAGCCCGAAGCCGCAGAGCTCCTCCAGCTTCCGGTAGCGGGCGCGCAGGTCCGCGTGCAGGACGCCGAACGTGCGGCTCTCCCGGCCGAGGAACACGTTCTCCGCCACGGTCAGGGCGGGGACCAGGCACAGCTCCTGGGCGATGATCACCAACCCGGCGTCCTGCGCCCGCCTGGTGTCCCAGCGGTGCACCGGGCGGCCGAACACCTCAAGCTCGCCGGAGTCCGGCTGGTAGAGCCCGCCGATGACCTTGCCGAGCGTGGACTTGCCGGCGCCGTTCTCGCCGACCAGGCCGTGCACCTCGCCCTCGGCGAGGGACAGCGACACCGAGTCGAGCGCCTGCGTGGAGCCGAAGCGGACGGACAGGTCGCGTACGGTGACCGCCGGGGTCGCGCCCCGCATCAATCGGCCCACTCGCCCTGGAAGTCGGGGTGCTCGCCCAGGATCTCCTTGGTGACGATCACCGGTACGGGGCCCAGCGTGTTGGCGTCGATGACCGGCGTGACCGGTTTGCCGCGCACCGCGTTCACCACCTGCTCAAGCGCGGCCTTGCCCATGCTGTTGGGGAAGTCGACCTGGTCGGCCGCCCACTTGCCGGCGCGGACCTGCTTGATGGCCTCCTGGTTGCCGCCGCCGCCCGTGACGTACATCTTGCTCAGGTCGACGCCGGCGCTCTCCAGCGCGACCTGCGCGCCGATGGTCTGCTGGTCGGCGTTGGACAGCAGCACGTCGAGCTTGGGGTTGGCCTGGAGGATGTTCTGCATGGCCTTGAGCGAGGTGTCGCGGTCGTAGTTGCCCTGGCCCGTGGCCACGACCTTGATGTTGGCGTGCCCGTCCAGGACCGACCGGTACGCCTTGTTGCGCAGGTTGTCGAACGGGAACTGGAGCTGGCCGATGAGGATCGCGACCCGGCACGGGTCCTTGCCCTCGCAGTACTTCACCACGCCTTCCGCGAGCTTCTTGGAGTTCTCCTCCGTGTTCGCCGCGACCGTGGAGACGATGCCCTCGACCTGCGGCTTCAGCTCGGTCAGCTTGGGGCCGACGGGGAAGAGCGTGGTGGCGACCGGGATCTTGGCCTGGGCCGCGGCCGGGATCGCCGCCGCGATGCCGACGTTGTCGTTGGGCACCAGCACGATGCCGTCGTAGGTGCCCTGACTGGCGACGTTCTGGACCTGGTTGAACTGGGTCTGGCTGTCGAACTTGCCGTCGAAGACGGTCACCTCGACGTCGCCGTACTCCTTGGCCCTGGCCACGGCGCCGTCGTAGACGGCCTTGTTGAAGCCGTTCTGGCTGGAGGAGGCGAGCAGGGCGATGCGCACCGGGCCCGTCTTGCCGCTGGGCGGGGCGCTGGAGGAGTAGACCTGGGAGACGTCGGAGTTGCAGCCCGCGAGAGCGAGGCTCAGGAGCGCGGCGGCGGCGATGGCCGGCCTCCGGCGGGGGATGGACAGTGATTTCACAGGCACCTCTATCTCATGGTGCGTATGTTTCCGCAGGTGACAAGCTGTCTTGAAGCAGTACAATGTCACACTGCAACATCTGGGTCAACGGATGCACCCTTGGCAGAATCGTGTCGACGCCGATGAGGGGGCGCTCCTTGCGGGAGCGCCCCCTCATCGGCGTCGTGCGGTCAGACCCTGAACTCCTCGGTACGGTGCGCGTAGGCGGGCAGCGCGGCCCGCATCTCGTCGGTGATCACCGGCGGCGGGAGCGGCACGACCTCGCGCTCGTGGAAGGCGCCCACCTCCTCGCCCTCGTCGAAGAGCGCCCGCACCGCCCGCAGGCAGGGGCCGACGACCTCCGTGTCGGTGATCCGCCGGCCGCCCCTGCCTCCGCCGTGCTGGTCGTAGAGGACCTCGTACATGAGGGACGGAGAGAAGATCACCAGCTCGGGCAGGGGGTCGAGGGCGGCGACGCGCTCGGCCGGCACCGTCCGGCAGGGGGAGCCCGCGCGGGCCCGTAACGCCAGGATGTGCATCTCCCACTGCAGGTAGGCGGTGATGGGTGACTCGACCACCCGCACCCGCCTGACCGGCTGGCGGTGCCGGAAATAGTCGGCCAGCGGCCCGGCCACCCGATCGATCAGCGCCAGCGACCGCCCCCAGTCGCCGTCCATCATCGCCCGCCAGCTCGCCACGTCGGGCTCGTAGAAGACCTGCGCGCGCTCCAGCTTCCACATCGGCTCCGTGCAGGCCGCGTGGTCGTGTTCGAACCAGGCCTGGTACTCCGGAACGTCCAGGACGAGGCCGTCGGCGTCGGCGACGGCGGCGAACGGATTCGTCTGGCGGACCGGAGTGCCCTGCTCGGTCATGCGGATTTCCCCTTAGCGTCGAAGACCCGCCCAGATCATCAGGTGAGCCTCTGACCGGGTCAAGGCCCAAAACGACCGGGGCGCGGCCGTCAGCCGCGGTGGTGGAAACGGCGGCGCACCAGGGAGAACAGCAGCGCCCCCAGCCACACCACCAGCAGCGCCTTGAACACCCCGAAGCCGCCGAAGATCAGCCCGAGGACCATGAGGACGAAGAGCACGGGCACCAGGGGATGGGGTCCGTACCCTCTTCTCATGGGCCCCCGCATCGGGCCATGCATGCGCATCCCGTCGCGCCAGGCCTGCCGGGCGGCGCGGTGCATCTCGCGGTGGTCGTGGTGCACGGCCCGCATCTGGTTCCGGTGGGCGTGCATCGCCGCCCGCCAGTCGCCCATGCCGTACGGGTCGGCCGGCGGCGCGTACGGTGAGGCCTGCTCGCGGTAGGCGGGCTGCTGACCCGGCAGGTCGGCCGTCACCTGGGCCAGGTCGCGGGCCGTCTTGGCGGCCAGCGTCCGGTCGAGGCGCTCGTCGAGCTCCTCGTGGGTCAGGCGGCCCTGCGCGAAGTTCTCGCGCAGAGCGGCCATGGTCTGCTCGCGCTCGGCGTCGCCGATGCGGAGTTCGCTGCTGTCCATGCCTGGGCTCCTCGTCCTCCCGAGCGGTCGCTCACTCCTCGCCCGGGTCGCCGTCGGCCAGGATCTGGTAGAGCTTGCGCCGGGTCTCTACCAGAGTCTTACGCGCTTCGCGGATTTGTGCGTCGTTTCCGGTCTGAAGAACCTGCATCATGGCGAATGCCGACTGTCGGGCGATATGCCAGAGATCAGCGGTGTTGTCGTCGATGTCCGGACGCATCTCGTCCCAGGGAGCGCGGACCTCGTCGGCGTGCGCCTCGATGTAGGTACGGCCCTCGTCGGTCAGCCGGAAGGTCTTGCGGCCCTCGTTCTCCTCCGAGACGACCAGGCCCTCGTCCGTGAGCTGCTGCAGCGCCGGGTAGACGGCGCCGGGGCTGGGCTTCCAGCCGCCCTCGCTGCGCTCGGCGATCTCCTGGATGATCTGGTAGCCGTTGCGCGGCTGCTCGGAGAGCAGGGCCAGGATCGCGGCGCGCACGTCGCCCCGCTTGGCCTTGCGGCCCCTGCCGCCCCAGCCTCGGTGGCCGCCGCCCCACGGGCCGCCGCCCGGGCCGAACGGACCGCCGGGACCGAACGGGCCTCCTGGCCCGAACGGACCTCCGCGCCCGAAGTCGAACGGGCCGGGCCCGCCCCTCCTGCCGCGCTGGCGCCGCTCGTGGGGGCCGCCGTGGTGGTGGCCGCCGACCTGCTCGAAGGCATCGGCCATGGCCCGGAACGCCTCGCGGGCCGCGCGCTTGTAGTCATGTGCGCCGGGCCAAGGTGACCCTGCTGTCATGTTGTGAACCATTACTTCCTCCCATATCGCGATCTGTTCTCGATGCGTCAACGATATATCGATACTATGTCGTTCGCAAGCGAGCTGCGGACGTGAGCCAGATCACGAAAAAGTTGCGGAATCCGGGAACAGGATTGGGGAGACGCTCGTTGTGTAGAGCAGACGAGGTCGTTCCGCGTCGGCAGGGCTGGGGGGTGCTGTCGCCGCGGAGACGACCTCGTCTGCGTTTGCGCGACATTCCCCTGTCGGCCGTGGAGCGTTCCGGCCCGCCGCGGCGCGTCAAGCGGTTCTTTGCCGTACAGTCCCGATCATGATGGGGCACTCTCACGCGATGACCGGGGCCATCGCCTGGCTGGGGCTGGCTCCGCCTCTCGCCGCTCTGCCACTGGTCAACGAGTCGTCACGATTCATCGAAACCGGGATCATGGCCACCGCGCTCAGTCCCGCCGAGCTGATCGCCGGGGCGATCATCTGCGCGGGCGCCGCGATGCTGCCCGACCTCGACCATCCGAGCGCGACGATCGCGCAGACGTTCGGGCCCGTGACATGGGCGCTCAGCAAGGTGGTGTCCTGGCTGTCCGGCGGCCATCGCGGGGCCACCCACTCGCTGCTCTTCGCGGTGGCGATCGGGGTCGGCGCGCACTTCCTGGCCGACGCTTATCCCTTAGGCCGCGACATCATGGTCGTGCTGCTCATCGGCCTGGCCCTGCGCGCGGTCGGTGTGGGGATCCCGGGCAACAAGATGGGGTCCGCCATGATCAACATCGGCATGACCGCCGGGCTCTACGCCGTCTTCCGCTCCCTCGACGTGGGTTACGCCTGGCTGGGGCTGGCGGTGGGGGTCGGCTGCCTCATCCATGTGGTCGGCGACTGCATGACCGAGCGGGGCTGTCCGGTGCTCTGGCCGCTCGGGGCCAAGTTCGTGCTGCCGTGGAAGATCGGCATCAAGACGGGCCGGACGTTCGAGCAGAAGATCCTGGCCCCGATCCTGTCCGTGGCGATCATCGGACTGCTCTTCTGGCGGCTGGCGCCCGTTTAACTTGATGTCGAGATACTCTAGAGATATCTTGACGTCGAGAGATCCGCCGCCACCTGTGAGTTAGGTTTACCTAACGTCCTGCTCGGTCAGGGAGTGCGGCAGGATTCTGTTTGAACACATGTCTGATGGAGGAGGCGAATCACCGTGTCCGCGAACAGCTTCGGCAGCCGTGACACGCTACGCGTCGGCGACGCGGCATACGAGATCTTCCGGCTGAATGCCGTAGAAGGCGCCGCACGCCTCCCGTACAGCCTGAAGATCCTGCTGGAAAACCTTCTCCGCACCGAGGACGGCGCCAACGTCACGGCCGACCACATCCGTGCGCTGAGCGGCTGGGACCCCAAGGCGGCGCCCAGCGTGGAGATCCAGTTCACGCCCGGCCGCGTCATCATGCAGGACTTCACCGGCGTGCCCTGCGTGGTCGACCTGGCCACCATGCGCGAGGCCGTGCGCGACCTCGGCGGCGACGCCGCCCGCATCAACCCGCTGGCGCCGGCCGAGATGGTCATCGACCACTCGGTCATCGTCGACTACTTCGGCCACCCCGACGCCTTCCAGCGCAACGTCGAGCGCGAATACGAGCGCAACCGCGAGCGCTACCAGTTCCTGCGCTGGGGCCAGACCGCCTTCGACGAGTTCAAGGTCGTCCCGCCCGGCACCGGCATCGTGCACCAGGTCAACATCGAGCACCTGGCCCGCGTGGTCATGACCCGCGACGCCGACGGCGTCACCAGGGCCTACCCCGACACCTGCGTCGGCACCGACTCCCACACCACGATGGAGAACGGCATCGGCGTGCTCGGCTGGGGCGTCGGCGGCATCGAGGCCGAGGCCGCGATGCTCGGCCAGCCGATCTCCATGCTCATCCCGCGCGTGGTCGGCTTCAAGCTCAGCGGCAAGCTGCCCGCCGGGGCCACCGCCACCGACCTGGTGCTGACGATCACCGAGATCCTGCGCAAGCACGGCGTGGTCGGCAAGTTCGTCGAGTTCTACGGCGAGGGCGTCTCCTCCGTGCCGCTGGCCGACCGGGCCACGATCGGCAACATGAGCCCCGAGTTCGGCTCCACCTGCGCGATCTTCCCGATCGACGGCCAGACCGTCGACTACCTGCGCCTGACCGGCCGTTCCGAGGAGCAGATCGCCCTCGTCGAGGCCTATGCCAAGGAGCAGGGCCTCTGGCTCGACCCGTCCTCGCCCGAGCCGGTGTTCTCCGAGTACATCGAGCTCGACCTGGCCACCGTCGTCCCGTCGATCGCCGGCCCCAAGCGCCCGCAGGACCGCATCGCGCTGTCCGACGCCAAGCGGGCCTGGCGCCACGACGTCGAGAACTACGTGAGCGACGGCGTCGACGAGGCCGTCGAGGAGAGCTTCCCCGCCTCCGACGCGCCCGCCTCCAACGCCACCGCCAACGGCGGCCGGCCGCACAAGCCGGTCCCCGTCACGCTGGCCGACGGCACCACGTTCGAGATCGACCACGGCATCGTCTCCATCGCCGCGATCACCTCCTGCACCAACACCTCCAACCCCTACGTCATGCTCGGCGCGGCCCTGCTCGCCCGCAACGCCGTCGACAAGGGGCTCAACCGCAAGCCGTGGGTCAAGACCTCGCTCGCCCCCGGCTCGCAGGTCGTCACCGGCTACTTCGAGCGCTCCGGCCTCCAGCCGTACCTCGACAAGATCGGCTTCAACCTCGTCGGCTACGGCTGCACCACCTGCATCGGCAACTCCGGCCCGCTGCTGCCGGAGATCTCCGACGCCATCCAGGCCAACGACCTCGCGGTCACCGCGGTGCTGTCCGGCAACCGCAACTTCGAGGGCCGGATCAACCCCGACGTCAAGATGAACTACCTGGCCTCGCCGCCGCTCGTCGTGGCGTACGCGCTGGCCGGCACCATGGACCTCGACCTCGACACCGAGCCGCTCGGCCTCGGCGCCGACGGCGAGCCCGTCTACCTGCGCGACATCTGGCCCTCGCCCGAGGAGATCGCGGCGGTGGTCAACTCCTCGATCGGCCGCGACATGTTCGAGCGCGACTACGCCGACGTGTTCAAGGGCGACGACCACTGGCGCTCGCTGCCGATCCCGACCGGCGACACCTTCGAGTGGGACCCCGACTCCACCTACGTGCGCAAGGCCCCCTACTTCGACGGCATGCCGGAGAAGCCGGAGCCGGTGTCCGACATCTCCGGCGCCCGCGTCCTGGTCAAGGTCGGCGACTCGGTCACCACCGACCACATCTCCCCGGCCGGCTCCATCAAGCCCGGCACCCCCGCCGCCGACTACCTGCGCGCCAACGGCGTCGAGGTCAAGGACTTCAACTCCTACGGCTCGCGGCGCGGCAACCACGAGGTGATGATCAGGGGCACGTTCGCCAACATCCGCCTGCGCAACCAGATCGCGCCCGGCACCGAGGGCGGCTACACCCGCGACTTCACCCAGCCCGACGCGCCGGTGTCGTTCATCTACGACGCCTCCGTCAACTACGCCGCGGCCGGCACCCCGCTGGTGGTGCTGGCGGGCAAGGAATACGGCTCCGGCTCCTCGCGCGACTGGGCGGCCAAGGGCACGGCGCTGCTCGGCGTGCGCGCGGTCATCGCCGAGTCCTACGAGCGCATCCACCGCTCCAACCTGATCGGCATGGGCGTGCTGCCGCTGCAGTTCCCCGAGGGCGGCTCGGCCGAGTCGCTGGGGCTGACGGGCGAGGAGACGTTCGACATCACCGGCGTCGAGGAGCTCAACCAGGGCGGCATCCCGCGCACGGTGCACGTCAGGGCGGGCGACGTCGAGTTCGACGCGGTCGTCCGCATCGACACCCCCGGCGAGGCCGACTACTACCGGCACGGCGGCATCATGCAGTACGTCCTGCGCTCGCTGCTCGCCAAGTGACCTGAGTCTTCCTCGCTCCCGCCCGGTCATGAGCCGGGCGGGAGCCGGAAGCCCTTGGCCTGCGTGCTGGGGGTTGGGCGTGATCCTCACGCGCCCGTATCGGGGGAACACCCGACACCTGAGAGCCGCTCCGTGGGCAACCCCCGCGGGGCGGCTTTCTCGTCGCGTACGGCGTCGCACAGGTGTCTCTCAGCCGCGCGTGGGGTGCGCGGAAGCCCTCCCGGCACCCCGGCGCCCGGTACGGCCGTCAGACGCGCCCACGAGCGGCCCAGGCGGCGCACGATCGTCGCAGAACGCCCGCGCGGGGCCCGCCTGGGACGCGACCCTGCCCAGGACACGCGGCCTCAGCCTGGGACGGGCGGCGTACACCGGGAGCGGTGACAGGGCGGAAGACGCCGGCGGTCGGTGTGATGATTGACTCTGCCGCATGGGTGGTGATGTGGCGTTGGTCCTGGTTGTCGGAGGATTGGCGGTTTTCGCGGGCGCGATCGTGCAGGGCGGCGTGGGTTTCGGGCTCGGGCTGGTCGCCGTCCCGGTGCTGACTATGCTGGTCCCCGACCTCATGCCCGGCGCCGCGCAGGTGGTCAACCTGGTCCTCCCGCTGTTCACCCTGGCCGTCGAATGGCGGAAGGTGGACTGGCGCGGGGTCGTGTTCGCGGCGCTCGGCCGCCTGCCGGGCAGCGTGATCGGGGGCGCCATCGTCGTCACCTTCACCGTGCAGGCCAGGGGCCTCTTCGTGGCGGTCATGGTGCTGCTCGCCGTGGCGCTGACCGCGCGGGCGCTGAGCGTGCCGCGCAACGGGTTCACGATCACCTCGGCCGGCTTCGTCTCCGGCGTCACCGGCACCGCCACGGGCATCGGCGGCCCGCCGATCGGTCTCGTCTATCAGAGCGCCAAGGGGCCGCAGATCCGGGCGACGCTGGCGATGTTCTTCTTCCTGAGCGCCGCCCAGTCGCTGGCCATCCTCGCGTACGTGGACGAACTACCCGCCCGCGCCCTGCTGACGGGGGCGGTGCTGATCGTGCCGATGGTGCTCGGCTTCCTGGTCTCGGGACGCCTGCGCCGCTACCTCGACGGCGGCCGCGCACGAGCAGCCGTGCTGATGGTGGCCGCGGCTTCGGCCCTGGCCCTCATCGCCCAGAACGCCCTCACCCAGGGCTGGCTCTCCTGACACGCCACACGACCGCGCGCCGCCGTCACGACCGATCCGGCGGCGTCACCCGGCGGGCCGTCCGCCACCGTTGGCCTTGATGTGTCACGCGTCCGGCCGCCCGCCGGCGGAGTCCGGCCGGTAGGGGGACCGGGCCACCCATTGCGGGAGGTCGCGTTCGACGTCACCGCGCTGCTGCAACCCTGCCTCGAACAGGAGGCGACGCGGGAGGCGAACTCCTCGACGAACCCGTCCAGCTCGCCGCCGGGCAGGGCTCTGTTCACGTAGCCGTACCGCTCGGCGAGCGCTCCGTCGTAGTCCAAACCACCCAGGAGCATCTCGAGGGGTCGGCGCTGTCGAACACGATGACCGCCAGGCGGTCGCTCCGCTCCGCTCGCGCGAACAGCTCGTCCAGTTCGCGCGTCATCGCCGCGTCCACGAGGTTGACCGGCGGATGACGGCAGCGGGAGTCCGCACTCGTCGCCGCCTGAACACTGCAGGCTCTCCTCCCGTGATCACGTCTCGTTCGCTCGCGCTCGCTCTCACATGCACCGCCCTGGTCATGGCGGGATGGGCTCATCCGGTGCACCAACCGGCCGATGTCCGCGCCGGGCAGGGAAGTGGCGAGAGCGGCGCCACCGTCACGGGGTGATCGGCATTACCGATACCTTCGCGTCCACAGGTCGCAGCCGTTCACGCCTGCCCGGGCTCACCCGGCGCCCGGCGCGTCTGGCGGCGGCGGCAGCGGGAGTTCGAGCTCGAGCTCGTGCCGGATGGGGATGCCGTCGAGGCCGACTTCGGGGATCGACGGCTTGAGTGCACGAGAGTGGGCGACGGCGTCGCGGTGCACGGCGACGAGGTCGAAGCCGGACCGCTGGTAGAAGCGCAGCGCCCGCAGATTGTCGTTGGTGGTGATCAGCCACAGCCGCTCAGCGCCCTCGGCGCGGGCCGCCTCGGCCACGGCGTCGACCAGAGCGGTGCCGACACCCGCGCCGCCACGTACGGAGTCGAGCGTGACGAGCTCGCACTCCCGGCCGTCGATCCGGTAGGTGGCGACGCCGGCCCGTTCCCCGTCGAGGAGGGCGATGACTCCGGGCAGCGCCGTCGTGTCATGGGCGACGCCGCGGCTCACGGAGACGCTCCCGCTCCACCTCTCGGCGAACAGCGTCTCCAGCCAGGGGAGATCATCGGCGCCGAGCGGCCGGACCGCAGGACGGGATGCCCGCTCGTGATCGGAAGATGGCATGGGACCTCGCAGGGCTGTCGGTCGACGATCGATCGTAGGCGGACCGGGGTCGTACCCGCTCCGGCCGGCTCGCGCACCGCACGAGTCGGCGGCTGGGGATCGCGGGCCGGATCGGCCACAGCCCCTCCGGCGCCGGCCGAAGCGTTCGGACGCGCCCTCACGAACGCGTCCGAACGCCAGTGCGCCGGCGCCGATGTCACCGGTGCCGGACACCCCGGACGGTTGCCGGGAGGCGTCGGGTGGATTGAGGTGACGTTTCTGGATTGTTACCGGAAACAACAAACTAGCCGCCCCGACCCCCTTCCCATGCGATCGATCCCGGAATACGTTGCCGCAAACAACATTCATCCGGGCCCCTCCGGAAGAAAGGACCCTGCACCATGCGCAAGGGGATCCTCAGCATGACCGCCGCGGCAGCCGCGCTCGCACTAGGTCTCACCGCCTGCGGGGGCGACGGCGGCCAGACCACTACGTCGACCTCGTCCGCCCCGGCCTCCTCGGCCGCCAAGGCCGGCAAGGTCGGAGTCATCCTGCCGGACAGCAAGTCCTCGGCCCGGTGGGAGACGGCTGACCGCAAGTACCTCGAAGAGGCGTTCAAGGCCGCGGGTGTCGAGTACGACATCCAGAACGCGCAGAACGACAAGACCGCGTTCCAGACCATCGCCGACCAGATGATCACCAACGGCGCCACCGTCCTGATGATCGTGAACCTGGACAGCGGCACCGGCAAGACGGTGATCGAGAAGGCCAAGTCGCAGGGCGTGCCCACGATCGACTACGACCGTCTGACGCTCGGTGGCGGCGCCGCCTACTACGTCAGCTTCGACAACACGAAGGTCGGCACGCTCCAGGGCGAAGGCCTCAGCAAGTGCCTGACCGACAAGAAGGTCGAAAAGCCCATCGTCGCCTACCTGAACGGGTCGCCGACCGACAACAACGCCACCCTGTTCAAGGAGGGCTACGACGGGGTGCTGAAGCCGAAGTTCGACTCCGGCGACTACGTCAAGGGCCCCGACCAGTCCGTGCCCGACTGGGACAACACCCAGGCCGGCACGATCTTCGAGCAGATGCTGACCGAGCAGCCGAAGATCGCCGGTGTCCTGGCCGCCAACGACGGCCTCGGCAACGCCGCCATCACGGTGCTGAAGAAGAACAACCTCAACGGCAAGGTCCCGGTCACGGGTCAGGACGCCACCGTCCAGGGTCTGCAGAACATCCTGGCCGGCGACCAGTGCATGACCGTCTACAAGGCGGTCAAGAAGGAGGCCGACGCCGCGGCCAAGCTCGCCGTGGCCCTGGCCAAGGGTGAGAAGCCCACGGCCAGCGGCAGCGTCAAGGACCCGGAGACGAACCAGGACGTGCCCGCCGAGCTGATGGAGCCGCAGGCCATCTACCTCGACAACGTCAAGGACGTGGTGGCCGACGGTTACGTCACCAAGGAGGAACTCTGCAAGGGTGACTTCGCCGAGAAGTGCACCGAGGCAGGAATCCAATAACACCCAGGGGTACGGCCCGCGTCACGAGCGCGGCCGTACCCCCGTTTAGGGAGCCACATGAACCCCCTCCTTGAAGTGCGCGGGCTCGACAAGAGCTTCGGTCCGGTGAAGGTCCTGCACGACGTCGAGTTCGCCGCCTACCCCGGCCAGGTCACCGCGCTCGTCGGTGACAACGGCGCGGGCAAGTCCACCCTGGTCAAGTGCATCGGCGGGATCTACCCGATCGACTCGGGCCAGGTGCTCTTCGACGGCGCCGAGGTCCACGTGCACAGTCCCCGCGACGCGGGCGAGCTGGGCATCGAGATCGTCTACCAGGACCTCGCCCTGTGCGACAACCTCGACATCGTCCAGAACATGTTCCTCGGCAGGGAGCGCAAGAACGGCATCCTGCTGGACGAGGACAGCATGGAGGAACTGGCCGAGAAGACCCTGAGCGGCCTGTCCGTACGGACGGTGAAGTCGATCAGGCAGCAGGTCTCCAGCCTCTCGGGAGGCCAGCGGCAGACCGTGGCCATCGCCAAGGCCGTGCTGTGGAACAGCAAGGTCGTCATCCTGGACGAGCCGACCGCGGCGCTGGGCGTGGCCCAGACCGCGCAGGTGCTGGAGCTGGTGCGCCGGCTGGCCGACACCGGCCTGGCCGTCGTGCTCATCTCGCACAACATGAACGACGTGTTCGCCGTCTCCGACCGCATCGCGGCGCTCTATCTCGGCAGGATGGCCGCCCAGGTCAACACCTCCGACGTCACGCACGCCCAGGTCGTCGAACTGATCACCTCCGGCCGCAGCGGCGAACTGGGCCTCAAGAACGGGGTCACCCCATGAACAAGGTCAAAGAACTGCCCGGGGAGGCCATCGTCACGGCGGCGGAGGCCCCCTCGATCAGGAACAGCTTCCTCGCCTACGTCCAGCGGGTGCGCGGCGGCGACATGGGAGCGCTGCCTGCCGTGCTCGGCCTGGTCGTGCTCTGCGCGGTCTTCGCCGCGGCCCGGCCCGCCTTCCTCACGGCGATCAACTTCGCCAACCTGTTCACGCAGGGCGCGGCCGTCACGCTCATCGCCATGGGCCTGGTGTTCGTGCTGCTGCTCGGCGAGATCGACCTGTCCGCGGGCTTCGCCAGCGGCGTCTGCGCGGCGGTGCTCGCCGTCACCCTGGCCAGCGCGGGCCTGCCCTGGTACGTCTGCGTGGCGGCGGCCATCCTCACCGGTGTGATCATCGGCACGGTGCTGGGCTCGCTGGTCGCCAAGGTCGGCATACCGTCGTTCGTGGTCACCCTGGCCGCGTTCCTCGCCTTCCAGGGCCTGGTCCTGGTGCTGGTGGACGAGGGCACGAACATCTCCGTCCGCGACGAGGTGATCGTCGCCATCGCCAACAAGAACCTGCCGCCCTGGCTCGGCTGGGCCGTCTACGCGGCGTGCGTGGCGATCTTCGCCGGCGTGCAGCTCCGGCGGGCCAGGAAGCGGGCGAGCCGCGGCCTGGTCGCCGACCCGCTGTCGCTGATCGCCTTCCGCGTCGGCATGCTGGCGCTCTTCGCCGGGCTCGCGGTCGCCGCGCTCAACCTGGAGCGCAGCCGCAACCCCGCGCTCGTCTCGCTCACCGGCGTGCCGATCGTGGTGCCGATCATCCTGGTGCTGCTGGTCGTGTGGACACTGGTGCTGCGCCGCACCGGGTTCGGGCGTCACCTGTACGCGGTCGGCGGCAACACCGAGGCGGCCAGGCGAGCCGGCATCCCGGTCGACCGGATCAAGATCAGCGCGTTCGTGCTCTGCTCCTCGATGGCCGCGATCGGCGGCATCGTGGCCGCCTCCAGGGCCAGCTCCGTCGACCCGAACACGGGCGGCAGCTCCGTCCTGCTGTACGCGGTAGGCGCGGCGGTCATCGGCGGCACCAGCCTGTTCGGCGGCAAGGGCAGGGTGCTCGACGCCGTGCTGGGCGGCGCCGTGGTGGCGGTGATCGAGAACGGGATGGGCCTGATGGGGTACGGGGCCAGCGTGAAATACCTGGTCACCGGGTCTGTGCTGCTGCTCGCGGCGGGAGTCGACGCCCTCGCGCGCAAGCGGGCGGCTGCCGCTGGTCTAAGGTGATCAGCGACTCACAGCCCCTGAAGGAACCCCAGACCATGCGTGCCGGCCCCTCCCAAGAGGACATCAGACGCCACAACCTCGGCGCGCTGCTTCGCCACGTCCATCTGGGCGGGCCGATCTCGCGCGCCGAGCTGACCGCGAAGATGGGGCTCAACCGCAGCACGATCATGGCCCTGACCTCCGACCTCACCGCCGCGGGGCTGGTGCGGGAGGAGCTGCCGCGAGAGACGGGCCGGGCCGGCCGGCCCTCGCTCGTGGTGCGCCCCGAGTCGGCCAGGGTGTACGTGTTCGCCTTCGACGTGGGCCCCGACAGGCTGGCCGTGGCCCGCGTGGGGCTGGGCGGGGTGATCCTCGACCGCAAGGAGTGCGTACGCGACCGCGACCGGTTCGAGCTGGACGAGCTGGCCGGGACACTGTCCGGGTTCGCCCGGCAGATGCGCCGCAAGACCAGGGACGACACGGTCTGCGTCGGCGCGGCGGCGGCGGTCTCCGGCGGCGTGCGCAAGGGCGACGGCGTGATCAGGTTCGGGCCCAACCTGATGGCCGACGAGGTGCCGTTCGGCGACGAGCTGGCCCGCAGGCTCGGGCTCGGCCTGCCCGTCAGCGTGGGCAACGACGCCAACCTGGCCGCGCTCGCCGAGCACAGCCGCGGCGTCGGGGCGGCGGTCAGAGACCTCATCTTCCTGCACGGCGACGTCGGCATCGGCGGCGGCATCATCGCGGGCGGCCACCTGCTCGGCGGCCACGACGGCTACGGCGGCGAGGTCGGCCACATGGTCGTCAACCCCGGCGGGCGCGCCTGCGGCTGCGGCTCGCACGGATGCCTCGAAGCAGAGGTGGGGGAGCGGGCGCTGCTGGAGTCGGCCGGGCGGGTCGCGGCCGGTCAGCACGGCCGCGACGCGGTGCGCACGGTCGTGGCGGCGGCCGACCGGGGCGACATCGTGGCCCAGGAGGCGCTCAGCCGGGTCGGCGACTGGCTCGGGCTGGGCGTGGCCAATCTGGTGAACATCTTCAACCCGGAGATCGTGGTCTTCGGCGGCATTCTGCGCGACATCTACCTCGGGTCGGCCGCGCAGGTGCGGACACAGCTCGCCCTGCACGCGATGGCGCCGCAGCGCGAGCGGCTGCGGCTGCGCACCTCGGCCCTCGGCGACGCGGCCACCCTGGTCGGGGCCGCCGAACTCGCCTTCGCCCACGTCCTGGCCGACCCGCTGGAGGTCCTGGCCCGCGTCACCGCCTGACCCGCCGAGACGGCGCCTGACCCGCCGCGGGTTCAGGTGACCTTGTGCTCGCCGGCCGTCCAGGTGTTGCAGAACCCGGCGGCCCCGCCCCGGTAACCCCGGTCCTGCCAGGACGCCAGGTTGCGCGGTTTGCCGTGGATGTCGCTCTCGTTCGCCGAGCGCACCGCCGCCAGCCAGTCCTTCCAGCCGATGTCCGGCCCGATCGACTTGAGCGTGGCGCTGTAGAAGACCCCGGCGAAGCACTCGGCCTGCATCTCCAGCCGGTGGCTGAGCAGCCTGCGCGCGCTCTTCGATGCGGGCGCGTACAGGGCGGCCTGGGCGTTCAGCACCCCGATGAGCTGCTGCACGTGATGTCCCCACTCATGCGCGACGGAGTGCGCCAGGTTCATCCGGAACGGATCCCGCAGGTCGCCCTTGGT
The DNA here is from genome assembly GCF_039529435.1 of Nonomuraea maheshkhaliensis. Lineage (NCBI taxonomy): Bacteria > Bacillati > Actinomycetota > Actinomycetes > Streptosporangiales > Streptosporangiaceae > Nonomuraea > Nonomuraea maheshkhaliensis. Next base: position 105,009 of record NZ_BAAAMU010000002.1, on the reverse strand, counting down.
GATCCGGACGACGATCGTGCGCTGCTCGGGACAGTACTGCGCCCCGCTGCTGGTGATCGCCCCGCAGACCGAGTCGCCGCCCGTGGTGATCGTGACCTCGGGAGAGTCGTACGCCAGCCCGGCGGCGGCGAACCTCGCCGCCCAGAAGCGGTCGGCACATGCCGCCATCGCCCGGTGGAAGGCCCGGAGCGAGGCCGTGCTCCCCGGCCGGATCCCGGGGATCGCGCACTTCTGCGCCACCACCTCCCCGCCCGCCGAGCCCAGCAGCCCGCCCTGGCCGATCCTGGCCGCGGCCTGCGCGGGCGCGGGCGGGAGCAGCCCCGCGACCACGCACGTGAGCGGCGCTACGAGGAAGGCGAGGAGAGCGCGCATGATCCCGGTGGAGGGCTCAGGACACCTGCGACTTGGGCGCCTTGAAGGTGTTGCAGCCGCCGGCCGACTCGGTGTCGTATCCCCGCGTGAGCCAGGCGCCGATGTTCCTGGCGCTGCCGTGCGTCTGCTGGGCCTGGTCCTTGCCCTTGATGCCGAGGAGGGACAGGACGGACCCGCTGCCGCCTCTCCGCGCGATGAAGGTGAAGTCGGTGTCCTTGCGGCCCAGGGAGTGCCACACGCTGCCGACGAACGTCCCGGACAGGCACTCGGCCTGCAGCTCGATGCGGCGCGACTCGTCCAGGACCCGGGCCGCGTTCTTGCCGTTGTAGCGTGTCATCGCGCCGAGCATGCCGGTGAGCCGCTGGACGTGGTGACCGTACTCGTGGGCCAGCACGACCATCAGCCACAGGTCGTTGGGCTCCTCCACGGTGCCCGGCTCCACCAGGAAGGTGATCCGCCTGTTCGCCGGGCAGTAGACCGCCTGGGCACCCGCGGGGAACTTGCCGCACCCGGTCGGCACGCCCGCCTTGCCGGTCAGCCGCAGGGTGGGCTTGCCGAAGGTGAAGCCGGCGCGCTGGACCACGGGCTTCCAGGCGGCGTCGAGGCAGTCGAGCACCCCCTCCAGGTAGACCCTGACCTCGTCCAGGTCGGCGCTCTGGACGTCCGGCTCGTCGCACGTCTCGTAGCCGAGCTTGCCCGTCTTGTAGATCGGGTTCTTCGCCAGGGCGGCCTTGAAGGCCGGCGCCGAGGAGGAGGAGGCGTGGGCGGTGCCGGCGAGGAGCACGCTCGCCAGGGCACCCGCCAGCAACGCCGTTCGGGGGATACGCATGAGACGGAACCCTAATGAAAGAAGGAGTTCCAGGTAAAGAAGATCAATCAGGTGACATTTCGGGGATTGGCCGCCCAGGTGTTGCAGGAGCCGGGGGTGCCGCGGTTGAACCCGCGCGTCATCCACGCCGCCTGCGTCGGTCCTCGGCCGTGGTCGTTCTGCGGCCAGCCCTTGGCGCCGTTCTTCCTGAACCAGCCCACCGTGTACGCCCAGTCGGCGTCCGTGACGAGCGGGGTGCCACGCATCGTGCTCATGAAGACCGCGGAGAAGCACTCGGCCTGCAGCTCGGAGTTGCGCGAGAGCTGGAGGCGCTTGGCCTTGCCCGCGACGGAGCGCGCGGCCCAGTAGTAGGTCCAGATGCCGGAGACCTGCTGCACGTGGTGGCCGTACTCGTGGGCGATCAGGCGGGTGATGCCCAGCGGGAACGGGTTGCGCAGCTGGGACTTGCTGATCATCAGGTACATCGTGCGGTCGGTGGAGCAGTAGACGCCGTCGGCGCCGGTGTTCCACGCGCCACAGGGTGTCTTGATCTTCCTGGTGATGATGCGCAGCCGCGGCTTGGCGAAGGGCATCTTCGCCTTGCGGAACTGCGCCGCCCATGCCTTGTTCAGGCAGAAGGTCACGCGGGTCAGGAACCGCCGGTACGCCACCATGCTCCCGGCGGGCAACGCCCCGGGGGCGCAGTTCACGTCGGTGAGGCGTCCGGTCTTGTAGAGGGGATTGGCCGTCGCCCGGGACCGGCCGGCCGCTCCGGCCCCCTGTCTCCGGTCGGCGGCCAGCTTGGCGGGCGGTGAGGCGAGCTGCTGGCCCTCGTTGACGGGGGCCGCCGACGTCGTGGCCACGTCCGCCAGAACGAGCACCAGAGCCGTCGCTGCCAGGACGAGTGCCAGCATGGCGGCCACAAGGGTCGCGAGTCTGCTTTTGGGGACGGAGTTCATAGGTACCGAAAGACTAGGTCAAGATCGGACATATGTGGGTGGATTTGACTCGATGGAGTCAGCGAGGCATCCGCGAACTAGACTCTTGGGGATCGGCGCAAAAGAGCAGAGGGGGTCGGATCCGTGAGCGGGTTGCTGGGCTCGATCGAGGGACCGCAGGACGTAAAACGGCTCGCTGTCGAGGAGCTGCCGCAGCTCGCGGGGGAGATCCGTGATGTCCTCGTCGACGCCTGCGCGAGGTTCGGCGGACACCTGGGCCCCAACCTCGGTGTGGTCGAACTCACGATCGCCCTCCACCGCGTGTTCGACTCACCCCGCGACCCCATCATCTGGGACACCGGCCACCAGTCGTACGTGCACAAACTGCTCACCGGCAGGGCCGCCGGCTTCGAGGCGCTCAAGCAGGAGGGCGGCCTGTCCGGCTATCCCAGCCAGGCCGAGTCCGAGCACGACTTCGTGGAGAACTCCCACGCCTCGACCGCGCTGTCCTACGCCGACGGCCTGGCCAAGGCGTTCAAGCTGCACCGCGATCGTGACGCCTCGGGCGACGCCGGCCGCACCGCCGTCGCGGTGATCGGCGACGGCGCCCTGACCGGCGGCATGGCCTGGGAGGCGCTCAACAACATCGCCGCCATCAAGGACCTGCCGGTCGTCATCGTGGTCAACGACAACGGCCGCTCCTACTCGCCCACGATCGGCGGCCTGGCCTCCCACCTGTCCTCGCTGCGGGTCAACCGCCGCTACGAGGACGTCCTCGAATACGTCAAGGACAAGATCGGCAACGTTCCCGTCCTCTACGACGCCCTGCACGGCTTCAAGAAGGGCGTCAAGGACGTCCTGGCGCCCCAGGTGATGTTCGAGGACCTCGGTCTCAAATACGTCGGCCCCATCGACGGCCACGACGAGCAGGCCATGGAGGCGGCCCTGCGCCAGGCCCGCGACTTCCGCGGCCCCGTCATCGTGCACGCCCTCACCCAGAAGGGCCGCGGCTACACCCCCGCGGAAAACCACGACGAGGACCAGTTCCACTCGCCCGGCGCCTTCGACCGCGCCACCGGCGCGGAGAAGCCCAAGGGCCGCATCTGGACCAACGTCTTCAGCGAGGAGCTCGTCCGGCTCGGCAAGGAGCGCGACGACCTGGTCGCGATCACCGCCGCCATGCTCCACCCGACGGGGCTCAACGCCTTCGCCGAGGCCTACCCCGACCGCATCTACGACGTCGGCATCGCCGAGCAGCACGCGCTGACCAGCGCCGCCGGGCTCGCGCTCGGCGGCCTGCACCCGATCGTGGCCGTCTACGCCACCTTCCTCAACCGCGCCTTCGACCAGCTCCTCATGGACGTCGCCCTGCACCGCCTGCCGGTCACGGTCGTGCTCGACCGGGCGGGCGTCACCGGCGACGACGGCGCCAGTCACAACGGCATGTGGGACCTGTCGATCCTCCAGGTCGTCCCCGGGCTGCGGGTCGCGGTGCCGCGCGACGGCGACCGCCTGACCGAGCTGCTGCGCGAGGCCGTCGAGGTCACCGACGGCCCCACCGTGCTGCGCTTCCCCAAGGGCCCGGTCGCCGAGCCGATCGAGGCGGTGGGCAAGCTGGGCGAGATGGACCTGCTGCGGGCCGCCGCGGCCGAGCCCGACGTGCTGCTGGTGGGCGTGGGCCCGATGGCGCAGGTCTGCATGGACGCCGCGGTCCTGCTCGACGCCCAGGGCATCTCGGCCACCGTGGTCGACCCGCGCTGGGTCAAGCCGCTCGACGAGGCGCTCGTCCTGGCCGCCGGCGCGCACAAGCTGGTCGCGGTGGTCGAGGACAACGGGCGCGTCGGCGGCGTGGGCGACGCCGTGGCCCGCCTGCTGCGCGACGCCGACGTCGACGTCCCCGTACGCACCTTCGGCATTCCGCAGCAGTTCCTCGACCACGCCAAGCGGGCCAAGATCCTCGGCCGGATCGGCCTGACCGGCCAGGACCTGGCCCGCCAGATCACCGAGGCGGTGGCTCGGCGCAGCAACGCCGCGGAGCCCGTCCGCCGCTGACCACCGCCGCACCCTGAGGTGATCCAAGCCCGTACCCGGTTACGGGCATGATCACCCTGGGTGTGGGAAATATCGCAGACCGTGGACATCTTTCGCACGAAGACTGTCGAGCAGTCGATCCGCGACACCGAAGCCCCCGAGCACCAGCTGCGAAAGCGCCTGACCGCCACGGACCTCACGGTCTTCGGCATCGGCGTGATCGTCGGCACCGGGATCTTCGTGCTGACCGGACAGGTCGCCAAGGAGACTGCCGGGCCCGCCGTGGCCGTCTCGTTCGTCGTCGCCGGCATCGTGTGCGGACTCGCGGCCCTGTGCTACGCCGAGTTCGCCTCCACCATCCCGGTCGCCGGGTCCGCCTACACCTTCTCCTTCGCCACCCTGGGCGAGTTCCCCGCCTGGGTGATCGGCTGGGACCTGATCCTGGAGCTGGCGCTGGCCGCGGCCGTGGTGGCGGTCGGCTGGTCGGGCTACTTCGCCTCGCTGCTGTCGACGTTCGGGCTCAACCTGCCCCCCTCCATCGCCGGCGCCGATCCGGTGGTGAACGTCCCCGCCGTCGCCATCGTGGCGATCCTGACCGCGGTCCTGGTGGTCGGGATCAAGCTGTCCTCGCGGGTCAACCTGATCCTGGTGATCACCAAGGTCGCGGTGGTCCTGCTGGTCATCGTGGCGGGGCTGTTCTTCATCAACGGCGCCAATTACACGCCGTTCATCCCCGAGGCGGTCTCCACCCCGCGCGTGGAGGGGCTGGAGGCGCCGCTGTTCCAGGTGATGTTCGGCATCACGCCGGTGGCGTTCGGCGTGATCGGCATCTTCTCCGCCGCGGCGATCGTCTTCTTCGCCTTCATCGGCTTCGACATCGTGGCCACCGCCGCGGAGGAGACCGTCCATCCGCAGCGCGACGTCCCGCGCGGCATCATCGGCTCGCTGGTGATCTGCACGATCCTGTACGTCGCCGTCTCACTCGTCGTCGTCGGCATGCAGCATTACAGCGAGCTGAGCACCGAGGCGCCCCTGTCAGGAGCCTTCACCGCGGTCGGGCAGCCCTGGCTGGCCTCGATCATCGGCCTGGGCGCCATCGCCGGCCTGACGACCGTGGTGCTGGTGCTGCTGCTGGGCCAGACCCGGGTGCTGTTCGCGATGTGCCGTGACGGGCTGCTGCCGCGCTCCATGGCGAAGGTGCACCCCCGGTTCGGCACCCCGGCCCGGCTCACGACGCTCATCGGGGTGGTGACGATGGCGCTGGCCGGCTTCGTCTCCTTCGGCGAGCTGGCCGAGCTGGTGAACATCGGCACGCTGTTCGCGTTCGTGGTGGTCTCGATCGGCGTGGTCGTCCTGCGCAGGACCAGGCCGGACCTGCCGCGGGCGTTCAAGACGCCGCTGGTGCCGGTGCTGCCGGCGCTGTCCGTGCTGGCCTGCCTCTACCTCATGCTCAACCTGCCGGTGCAGACCTGGCTGCGGTTCCTGATCTGGATGGTCATCGGCGTGGTGCTCTACTTCGCCTACGGCTACTGGCACAGCCGTACCGCGATGCCCTGGCAGAAGGCCCGCCACTGAGACCGGGATCACCGGGGCGGGCCCTCAGCGGGTGCTCAGAGCGAGACGACCGCTCCGGTGGCCGCGCGTACCAGGCAGCCGTTGGCGAAGACCTTGGCCCACTGCACGCGCGAGCTGTACCAGCGGCCGACCACGACGACGGCGTGCGGGGCGAGCTCCTTGGTGCAGACGGCGTTCGGATGCACGTTGAGGTCGGCCGGCTTGCCGCCGACCCGCTCAAGCTGGCGGCAGGCCGCGCGGGCGTTGGGATGAGTGCCGCCGGCGGGCGCGCAGTGCAGCCAGACGGTCTTCGTCACCCCGCTCTTGGCCGCATCGACGATCTTGAGCTGCACCTTGGGGGGCGGGGCGACGGCCAGGGCGGGCGACGACGCGCCCGCCAGGAGGGTGCCGCAGAGCGCGAGGGTGCCTGCTGCTCTCATCATGGTTACTCTCCGTTCGTAGGACGGCACCATACGCTACGACGGAGTCAGGGCCGAGGTGAGGAGGCCCGCGTGCGAGCCTCCTCAAAGGCCCTTAAAATCAGGCCGGCAGCGAGGCCACGCCGGGCGCGAGAAAGCGCGGCCCGGCGACGCCGGCCCGGTCGAGATACGGCGTGATCCCGCCCAGGTGGAACGGCCAGCCGGCGCCGAGGATCATGCACAGGTCGATGTCCTGGGCGGCGGCCACGACGCCCTCGTCCAGCATGACGCGGATCTCCCTGGCCAGCGCGGCGAGCACCCGCTCGCGCACCTGCTCGGCCGTCGAGGGCGACGAGCCGCCCGCGAAGAGCGCCACCGCCTCCGGGTCGAGGGTGAAGTCAGGCCGGTAGACGCCCGGCTTGCCCGAGGCGACCAGCTTGGCCATGTTCTCCGAGACGCCGAAGCGGTCGGGGAACGCCTCGTGCAGCGTCTCGGCCACGTGCAGGCCGACCGCAGGCCCGACGAGCTGCAGCAGCGCGAACGGCGTCATCGGCAGCCCGAGCCCGTCGAGCGCGTGCTCGGCCGTCTCCAGCGGCGTGCCCTCGTCCACGGCCGCGACGACCTCGCCCATGAAGCAGGTCAGCAGCCGGTTGACCACGAACGCCGGGGCGTCCTTGACCAGCACCGACGACTTCCTCAGCGCCTTGCCCACGGCGAACGCGGTGGCCAGCGTGGCGTCGTCCGTCGCCGCGCCCCTGATGATCTCCAGCAGCGGCATGACCGCGACCGGGTTGAAGAAGTGGAAGCCGACCAGCCGCTCAGGATGCGCCAGGCCCGCGCCCATCTCCGTCAGCGACAGCGACGAGGTGTTGGTGGCCAGCACGCACCCCGCCGACACCACGGCCTCGACCTCGGCGAACACCTGCTTCTTGACCGCCAGGTCCTCGAACACGGCCTCGATCACGAAGTCGGCGTCGGCGAAGGCGTCCTTCGTCAGCGAGCCGCTCACCAGCGACTTCAGCCGGTTGGCCTGGTCCTGCGACACGCGGCCCTTGCCGAGCAGCTTGTCCACCTCGGCGTGCACGTAACCCACGCCCTTGTCCAGCCTGGCCTGGTCGAGGTCGGTCAGCACGACCGGCACCTCCAGGCGGCGGGCGAACAGCAGCGCCATCTGCGAGGCCATGAGCCCCGCGCCCACCACGCCGACCTTGGTGACCTTGCGGGCCAGCGCCGCGTCCGGCGCCCCCGCGGGCCGCTTGGCCCGGCGCTGCACCAGGTCGAAGGAGTAGAGCCCGGCCCGCAGCTCGTCGCTCATGAGCAGGTCGGCCAGCGCCTCGTCCTCGGCGGCGAAGCCCTCGTCGCGGGTGGCGGTCTCGGCCAGCGCGATCAGGTCGAGCGCACGGTACGGGGCGGGCGAGGCGCCGCGCAGCTTCATGTCCACCAGGAAACGCGCGTCGCCGACGGCCTTGGCCCAGTCGTCGTCACGGGCGGGCCGCTCCATGGTGACCTCGCCCTTGACCACGCGGGCGGCCCAGCGCAGCGACTCCTCCAGGAAGTCGGCGGGCTCGAACATCGCGTCGGCGACGCCCAGCGCGTACGCGTCCCTGCCCTTGATCATGCGGTTCTGCGACAGCGGGTTCTCGATGATCAGCTTGATCGCGTTCGCCGGGCCGATCAGGCGGGGGAGCAGCTGCGTGCCGCCCCAGCCAGGCACCAGGCCGAGGAAGCACTCCGGCAGCGCCACCGCGGGCACGCCCGCCGAGATCGTCCGGTATCTGCAGTGCAGCGCGATCTCCAGCCCGCCGCCCATGGCCGCGCCGTTCACGAACGCGAACGACGGGATCGCCAGCTCGCCCAGCCGCCGGAAGACGTGGTGGCCGAGCGCGCCGATGGCCAGCGCCTCCTCCCGGGTGGCCAGGCTCGCCGCGCCCTTGAGGTCGGCCCCCACGGCGAACACGAACGGCTTGCCGGTGACGCCCACGGCCGCCAGGTCGGTGCGCTGGGCGATCTCCGACAGCGCGCCGTTGAGCGCGAACAGGCCGTGCGGGCCGAACGTGCTCGGCTTGGTGTGGTCGAAGCCGTTGTCCAGCGTGATCAGCGCCATCGTGCCGGCGCCGTACGGCAGCCGCACGTCGCGCACGAGCGCCTTGGTGACGACCTCGTCGCTGTTGCGCTCGCTGAGCAGCGAACGCCAGGTGTCCATGCCGTTGGTGTCGTTGCTCATGCGAGGTTCTCCCAGATCACGGTGCCGCCCATGCCCATGCCGACGCACATCGTGGTGATGCCGTAACGCACGTCGGGACGCTCGCCGAACTGCCGTGCGAGCTGCGTCATCAGCCGCACGCCCGAGGAGGCGAGCGGGTGGCCGTAGGCGATCGCGCCGCCGTAGGCGTTCACGCGGGGATCGTCGTCGGCGATGCCGAAGTGCTCCAGGAACGCCAGCACCTGGACGGCGAACGCCTCGTTGATCTCGAACAGCCCGATGTCGGAGATGTCGAGATCCGCCAGCCGCAGGGCCCGCTCGGTGGACGGGATCGGACCCACGCCCATCACCTCGGGGTCCACGCCCGCGAACGCGTACGACACCAGCCGCATCTTCGGCCCAAGCTCCAGCTCCTCCGCGACGTTCGCGGCGGCCACGACGCAGCCGGTGGCGCCGTCGTTGATGCCGGAGGAGTTGCCGGCCGTGACGTGGCCGTGCGGCCGGAACGGCGTCTTGAGCCCGCCCAGCGCCTCCATCGTGGTGCCCGGCCTCGGGGCCTCGTCCTCGACGGCCAGGCCCCAGCCCCGCTCCGCCGTCCTGATCGCGGTCGGCACCAGGTCGGGCTGGATCTTGTCGTCGGCGTACGCCTTGGCCGCCTTCTCCTGCGACAGCACCGCGTACGCGTCGGCGCGCTCCTTGGTGATCGTGGGGTAGCGGTCGTGCAGGTTCTCCGCCGTCATGCCCATGACCAGGGCGCTCGGGTCGACCAGCTTCTCCGACAGGAACCGCGGGTTGGGGTCGACGCCCTCGCCCATGGGGTGGCGGCCCATGTGCTCGACGCCGCCGGCGATGGCGATGTCGTACGCGCCGAACGCGATGCCGCCCGCGACCGTGGTCACCGCGGTCATCGCGCCCGCGCACATGCGGTCGATCGCGTAACCGGGCACCGTCTTGGGCAGCCCGGCCAGCACGGCCGCCGATCGTCCGATGGTCAGGCCCTGGTCGCCGATCTGGGTGGTCGCGGCGATGGCGACCTCGTCCACGCGCTCGGGGGGCAGGTTGGGGTTACGCCTGATGAGCTCGCGGATGACGCGGACGACCAGGTCGTCCGCGCGGGTCTCCGCGTACAGCCCCTTCGGCCCCGACCTGCCGAAAGGTGTGCGCACGCCGTCGACGAACACGACGTCACGAGAGGAAGGCACGGATTCGCTCCTCGTTGTTAGCAGGGGTTCCGTGTCTATGCTACTCGTCAGTAACTACTCCGCAGACGAGCGCGGCGGCGAGCAGCAGGTAGACGATGCCGGTGGCCGGCTCCCAGAGGTGGGCGCGGGCCCCGAGCAGGGCCACGACCGCCACGACCGCGCCCGTCCAGAGCACCGCGCCCTTCCGCGCTCGCGTGCCGAGGCCGGGGTCCCAGGGATCGCCGGGTGATCCGCCCGAGCGCAGGGCGCGCGCCACCGCCATCGCCACGTCGCGGGCCAGCCACAGCAGGAACAGCACCCCCGCGGCCACGCTCACCACCGACAGGACCTCGACGGTCCAGGCCAGCGCGTCGGCGAAGGTGTACCAGGCGGCCTCGCGGAAGAAGCGCGGCACGGTCCAGCCGAGCAGGAGCGTCACCGTCCAGCCCGCGGCGACGGCCAGCCGGGTCAGCGGGCGGGCCCGGCCCGAACGGACGAAGGCGTACAGCTCCTGTTCGCGCCGCCGCACCATGCGGGCGCGCACGCCCCACACCACCTGGGTGAGCGCCAGCGCGGGCACGGCGACGGCGAAGACGCCGAGGGACAGCAGAGCCTGCGGCAGCACCTGCTCCCTGGTCGTGGCCCTGTCGGCGATCAACTGCACGGTGGTCAGCAGCGAGATCGAGGCGACCAGCGCCACGAACGCGCCGCGCCGGCCGGCTCTGGCCCGCTCGCGCAGCCTCGCCATCTCCTTGGCGCCGGGGGGAGACGCCATCTCGGTCAACAGCATGAACGTCATGATGACGGCACTGTGCGTCATGACGCCCCGCATTCGCGTGCTTTGGATGGAGCCCTCGATGGAGGTGACGCATGAGTACCCAGGACGCCAGGTCTGTTCCATCATGGAGGAGCGAAGTAGGCGCGAGATGCTGGGACCTGTCCTCTTGAGGGCCTGTTTGTGGCTATGCTTCGCGATCATGGTGCGAGGGGTGAACCGCATGAGGGAGCAGCAGGACGAGGCGGTTCTTGGCCGCAGGGTCGCGCCACCCCTACCTCCGCCGGACCACAGAGGACGCCGTTCCGAGCCCCGGCGCAACCCGCTGACGCCGCTCGGCTGGGTGGCCGTGGGGCTGACCATTGTGCTGGTGGCCTCGGTGCTCGGCGGCTACGGCTACTACCGCTACCTCGAAGGCCAGATCGTCCGCGACGCCATCGACGTCGGCCCCAGCCGGCCGCCCGACACCGGCGCGCTCAACGTCCTGCTCGTCGGCTCCGACTCCCGCGACGGCAACAACCAGAAGTACGGCGCCACCACCGTGGGCGCGGGGGAGCGCACGGACACGATCATGCTCCTGCACATCGCCCCCAACCGCGACAACGCCACCATGATCAGCTTCCCGCGTGACTCCATGGTGCTGATCCCCGCGTGCAAGGCCAGGAACGGCACCGCGCTCACCCCCGGCATCCGCCAGATCAACTCCGCCTTCAACGACGGCGGCATCAACTGCACGATCAAGACCCTCGAATCCCTCACCAACATCAAGATCAACCACTTCGTGAAGGTGGACTTCACCGGCTTCAAGGGCATCATCGACGCCATCGGCGGCATCGAGATCTGCCTGCCCAAGGCGGTCAACGACCCGAAGTCCAAGCTCGTGCTCGGCCCGGGCAAGCACCGGGTGAAGGGCGAGCAGGCGCTGGGGTACGTACGCACCCGGTACGCCCTGGGCGACGGCAGCGACCTGAGCCGGATCACCCGCCAGCAGATCTTCCTCACCCAGGTGCTGAAGGAGATCACCAACGGCGGCCTGCTCACCGACCCGGCCAAGCTGAACGACTTCCTCCAGGCCGGCATCAAGGCCGTGACCGTGGACGACGGCCTGTCGCTCGACCGGATGCTGGAGATCGCCAACAGCGTCAAGGGTCTGACCGCCAAGGAGCTCAAGGGCATCACGGTGCCGATCGAGGAGTACCCGCAGGACAAGGCGCGGGTGCAGTTCTCCGAGCCGGCGGCGAGCAACTTCTTCGAGAGCGTGCGCAACGACGTCGAGGTCACCGCAGCCCCCACCCCTGGCAAGCCGGCCACGCCGAAGATCGAGAACAAGCAGGTGCGCCTCCAGGTGCTCAACGCCACCGGCGAGGAGGGCAAGGCGCTCCAGGTGGCCGACGAGCTGGCCACCCAGGGGTTCGTGGTCACGCAGGTGGGCAACGCCGCCCTGACCCCGACGACCGCCGTACGGTACGCCAAGAAGGACGCCGAGCAGGGCCCCGCCTACGGTGACGCGGTGGCAGCGCGGCTGTCGAAGGACAAGCGCACGCCTGTCGCGGGCAAGGTCAGGCCGCTGACGGCGCAGCCGTACAAGGGGAAGGCGAAGGCCGCCCAGGCGCCCGGCGGGCCGATCATCCAGCTCGTCATCGGCAAGGACTGGCCCGGCGTGCGGGTGGTCTCGGCGATTCCCGACTCGCTCAAGGACAGGGTCGTCGACAGCAACACGAACCCGTGCAAGTGACCCCGTACTGACCGGGTGGGTGAAGGCGTTACCTACCCGTACAGACGTGACAGGAAACGCCATTGGGGCAAATGTTACGGAGAGTAATTCTAGCGAAACAAGTGAAATATCCCGACAAGTAGTGGTAGGAAGGGGCGCGGTCTGATTTCGAACTAGAGAGGTTCCACCGTGGCGCGCGACGAGAACGACAGGCCATACGAGGATGGGCAGGGTAGGCCGTTAAACCCGGAGTTGATGACGGGTGATGTGCTGTCCCCCCGGTGGAGCACCGAGGACACCGACGAGCAACCCGCTATCCAGGTGGTCGGCAACGAGACCTACATCCTGCCTCTTGACAAGGGCTCGCAACCGATCGACGGGCCGCGTGACGTGCTCGACGACCCCCCGCCGAGGGGATTGCTCGCCCCTGACCCGCACGACGTGCTCGGCGGGCCCCATGACGTGCTGGACGGACCGGGTTCCCGCGACGCGCTGGGCGGCGCGAGCGGTCCGCATGACGTGCTGAGCTCGTCCGGGGGCTACGACCTCGGCGGCCCGAGCGGCGCGCACGACTTCGGCGGGCCCAGTGGCGCCCACGACTTCGGCGGCCCGAGCGGCGCGCACGACTTCGGGGGACCCAGCGGCGCGCACGACTTCGGGGGACCCAGCGGGCCGCACGACCTGGACGACGGGCTCAGCGGGCCGCACCGGATCGACAGCGACAACCCGTATCTCCCGCTGGACCGCGGATACGACAGCGACCGCGACGAGCGCGACGACCTCGACGACGACCGGCCCAAGCGCGGCTTCCTCGGGTCCGGCTGGACCGACGACGGCGACGGCAAGGACTCCTACGGCGGGCGCGCGAAGGGCGAAGGCGAGGTGCGCCGCCGCACACGGGTGCTGCTGGTGGCGGCCGTCGCGGTCGTCATCGTCGGCGTGGGCGCCGGCTGGATGCTCACCGGTACGTCCTCCGACGACCCCTGCGCGGGCGCCCAGTGCGCGAGCGCGGGCGAGGTGAACACCCCGTCCGAGTCGGCGCTGCCCGAGGACGAGCCGGTCGAGGAGGAGTCCGAGGAGCCCGCCGACGACGAGCCCGTGGACACGACCACCGACCAGCCGGACCAGCCGCGGGCCTCGGTGCCGGCGACGCCGCAGCAGCGGGTCCGCCAGCCCGCGACGCGGGAGCCCTCGGCCCGCCCGACCGCCACCCGCGAGTCGAAGCCGACCACGAGGGCCACCAACCGGCCCACCCGTGAGCCGCAGGGCCAGATCAACGACACCGACGACCGCGACAACGACGGCCGGGACAACGGGGTCGAGACCAACACCTCGGACAAGCAGACGGACAACAACAGTCAGACGCCGACCGAGACCGACTCCGGGGCCACCCAGGCGCCGGTGCCCGCGCCGACGCAGGAGGAGCGCAAGGGGCTGCTCGACATCCTGTTCCCCTGGGCCTGACCCGATGATGTGAGGCCGGCCGCGCCCTTCACGGGCGCGGCCGGGGGGGTGGTGTGCCGGTCGTGTTTGCCGCGGATGTGGCGGGCGATGTTTGACGGGCGATGTTTGACGGGCGATGTCCCTTCCGGGGTGCGGCATCCTGTCGTACGGGGGCCGGGGCGTGGCAGGATGCGGATCCAGGTGCCGGTCTGGCAGACTTGGAAACCGCTTTCCGGGAGGTCTCGTGGTCACGCTGGAAGACGTCGCCAAGCAGGCGGGCGTCTCGCTCGCGACCGCCTCGCGGGTGCTCAACGGCAGCACCCGCCAGGTGGGCGCGGCCCTGCGGGCGCGCGTCGAGCAGGCCGCGGACGAACTCGGCTACCGGGCCAACATCGCCGCCCAGACGCTGGCCCGAGGGGCGAGCAACGTCATCGGCATCGTCGTCCACGACCTGACCGACCCCTACTTCGCCGCCTTGGCCGACGGCGCCATGCGGGCGGCGGCCACCGAAGGGCTGCTGGTCATGGTGGGCACGACGCATCGCGACCCCGAGCAGGAGATCGCGTACGTGGCGACGCTGCACGCCCAGCGCGTGCGGGCGGTCCTGCTGGTCGGCTCGCGCGTCGCCGACCCCGGCGTCACCGGGCGGCTGCGCGACGAACTGGCCCGCTACCAGGCGGGCGGCGGCAGGGCGGCCTGCGTCGGCCAGGACCTGCTCGGGGTCGACACCGTCGCCCCCGCCAACCGGCAGGGCGCGGCCGAGCTGGCCAGGGCGCTGGCGGGGCTGGGGCACACGAAGTTCGCGGTGCTGGCCGGGCCGCCCGTCATGGGGACGGCGGCCGACCGGAGCGCCGGCTTCACCGACGCGCTCGCCGAGCTGGGCCTGCCCGCCCCGCAGGTGATCCACGGCCCCTTCGACCGCGACGGCGGCTACGCGGCGGCGCAGCAGGTCGGGGACGCGACGTGCGTGTTCGCGGTCAACGACGTGATGGCGGTGGGGGCGCTGGCGGCCTACCGCGAGCGCGGGGTCAGGGTGCCGGAGGACGTCTCGGTGGCCGGCTTCGACGACATCGTCACGCTCCGTGATCATGTGCCCGCGCTGACGACCGTACGGTTGCCGCTGAAGGACATGGGGGCGCGGGCGCTGGTCCTGGCACTGAACGAGGACGACCCGATCGTGGTCGAACAGGTCGCCGGCGAGGTCGTCCTCCGGGAAAGCGTCCGGAGGCTCCCCTGACCCCGGAGATCGTCGTGCCCACTCGGCCGATCCGGGCGGAAGCGCTCGCACGTGGCGTGTGATCGAGGGCGGTGGGCCCGCAGGGGGACATATGGCCGAAGGGCTGCGGTTCCAGGAAGGTGGCGGGTGGTCAAGGGGATCATGGCGGGCCTGTTCTTGGTCGGGCGAGGTTGTTGTTCGGAGGGTGGCGTGCTGGTGATGAAGGCCGGTGTGGACCGCGTGGAGGCACTGCGTTGATGGGGAGAATGGTGTGAGGCTGGCGGTCAGCACGCTGGGGATGCCCGGCGAAGGGCTGGACAGGGCGATCGAGATCGCGACCGGGCATGGTTGTCAGGGCCTGGAGCTGCGGCTGCATCCGGACACCGGCGTGCACGCGGGGCTCGGTCCCGAGGAGCGCGCCTCGGTGCGGGAGCGGGTTGAGGGGGCGGGGCTGGAGATCGCCGCACTAGCCGGATATGTCGGTATCTGTGAGCCGGGGCCGGATGAGCCGGTGATCGAGGCGCTCCTCGCCGACCTGCGGCTGGCCGCCGACCTCGGTGCGCCCGGCGTGCGGGTGTTTCCGCGCGGCGACGATCCGGCCGTCGGCGCCCGGCGGCTCAAGGCGGTCTCCGGACCCGCCGCCGACCTGGGCCGCCGCGTGCTCGTCGAGACCCACGACAGCATGCCGACCGGCGCGGCCGTGGCCGGGCTGCTCGCGGAGGCGGACTGCCCCGATACCACCGGCGCCCTCTGGGACCTGCTCCACCCGTGGCGGCACGGCGAACCGCCGGCGCGGTCGCTGGCCGAGCTGGAGCCCTATCTGTCGTACGTTCAGATCAAGGACGCCGTCTCGGCGCAGGACACCACGCCGGTGCCCATGTGGACCGGGTCGGTGCCCCTGGACGAGGCGGGCGCCCTGCTGCGTGAGGCCGGTTTCGACGGCTGGGTGTCGCTGGAGTGGGAGCGAACGTGGTATCCGCAGGTGGCGCCGGTCGAGGAGATCCTGCCGGGCGCCGCCGAGTGGATATGCCGATTCACTCCCTGAAAATCGCCGACTGAACTTCGCCGGTCGCCGGTCGCCGGTCGGTGTTCGGTGTGGGGTGGATGGGTTTCGGTGGGGATGGGCGCTTAGATGGGGGGATGTCCGCATTCTCTAGCAAGGTGCTCGTCGTCGGCATGGACGGCCTGCGGTACGACCGGCTCATGGAGCTGCCCGCGCCCACCCTGAAGGCGCTCATGTCCACCGGTGCGTACGGCACCAGCCTCCTCCCCTACGGTGAGGCCGGTACGCCGCGCACCGAGTCGCCCGGCGAGGTCGTGCCCAAGAGTCCCGAGGCGGGTGACGGCGGCCGGGTGATCCGGTCGCGTACCGACTCCGGCCCCGGGTGGTCGTCGATCGCCACCGGCGTCTGGCCCGACAAACACGGCGTCGTGGACAACGGTTTCGCAAGCCCCCAGTTCACTAAATATCCGGACTTCTTGACACGGGTGAAGCTGGCCCGCCCCACCCTCACCACCGCCGCCCTCTTCTCCTGGGCCGCCCTCGCCGAGCACGGCGCCTTCGGCCCGGGGATCGATCATCGCCTGGCCCTCGACGGGTACGCCATCGGCTGGGCCCTGGCCGACAAGCAGGTCACCGAGGCCGCCGAACGCCTGCTGGGAACCGGTGACCCTGACGCCACGTTCGTCTACCTCGGCGACACCGACGAGGTGGCCCACGACCTCGGCCCCCACTGCCCCGAGTACGCCGCGGCCCTGGAGGCCCAGGACGCCTACCTCGCCCGCCTGCTCGCCGCGATCCGGGCGCGGCCGACGTACCCGGACGAGCGCTGGACCGTGCTGGTCACCACCGACCACGGGCACGTGGACGCGGGCGGCCACGGCGGCACCTCCGACGAGGAGCGCACGGTGTTCGTGATCGCCAACCGGCTGGGCGAGGACCTGGGCGAGAGCCCGCTGCGCGGGCCGCGGTTGGTGGACGTGGCCCCGACGGTCCTCGCCGCGCTCGGCGTGGACCTCGACCCGGCCTGGGACCTGGACGGCTCACCCCTGGACGGCTCCCGCGCGGACGGGTCGTCCTAGGACGGCTCAGCCTAGGGCGGCTTCCGCGCGGCCGGCTCGCCCCAGGACAACTCGCCCCGCGACGACTCGACCCTGCCACGTTGATTCATCAAGTGTTGAATTCTTTGCCGGACTGCGTGACACTGGTGATGAAGCGACGCCGAACCGGCAGGGAGCATTCGATGAAGACGGCTCTGGAGTTCTCCGAGATCCACGCGGGCATGCTCGCCGAGGTGGGCGGCAAGGCGGGCAACCTCGGCGAGCTGACCAGGGCGGGCCTGCCCGTGCCGCCCGGCTGGGTGCTGACCACGGAGGCGTACCGGCAGGTCGCGCGGGGTCTTGAGACCGGCGGCGACGACCTGGCCGCGCGGGCCAGGCGGCACCTGCTCCGGGCGCCGGTGCCGGACGACGTGCACGAGGAGATCCTGAAGTCCTACGCCGCGCTCGGCGACGACGTGCCCGTCGCGGTGCGCTCCTCCGCCACCGCCGAGGACCTGCCGTTCGCCAGCTTCGCCGGCCAGCAGGACACCTTCCTCAACGTGGTGGGCGGGGCGGCGGTGGTGGACGCCGTCCGCCGCTGCTGGGCCTCGCTGTGGACCGACCGCGCAGTGGCCTACCGCGAGTCCAACGGCATCGACCACGCCGCCGTGCGGCTCGCGGTGGCCGTCCAGGTGATGGTGGACGCGCGGGTGGCGGGTGTGATGTTCACCGCCAACCCGGTGACGGGCCGCCGGCACGAGGCCGTGATCGACGCCAGTCCAGGGCTCGGCGAGGCGGTCGTCTCCGGCGCCGTCAACCCCGACCGCTTCCTCGTCTTCGACGGCCGGATCCTCGAACGCCACGCGGGGGACAAGCGGCTGGCCATCCGCTCCCTGCCGGGCGGCGGCACCGAGCGGGTCGAGACCGCGCACGACGGGCTCTGCCTGACCGACGAGGAGGTGCTCCGGCTCGCCGAGCTGGGCACCCGCGTCGAGCGGCACTACGGCGCGCCGCAGGACACCGAATGGGCCATCGACCACGAAGGGCGGCTCTGGCTCACCCAGGCCAGGCCCATCACCACGCTCTACCCGCTGCCCGAGCGACCCCGTCCCGGCCTGCGGGTCTTCTTCTCCGTCAACGTCGCGCAGGGCGTCATGGGCCCGTTCACCCCGATGGGGCAGGCGGCGTTCCGGGTGATCAGCGCCGGTGGCGCGGGCCTGGCCGGGCACGCGCCCGCCGACCCGCTCGACGGCGCCGCCTTCCTGGCAAGCTCGGGAGAGCGGCTGTGGCTCGACCTCACCGCCGCCGTACGCTCCCGCAACGGCCGCGCCATCCTGCCCCGCGCGCTGACGCTGGGGGAGGCCCGCGCGGTGTCGGTGATGGAGCGGCTGTTCGAGGACCCGCGCCTGTCCCTGGCGCACAGCTCCCGCCGCCCGTTTCTGCGCGGTCTGGCCCGTTTCATCAGGAACGTGCACGTGCCGTCCCGCGTCCTGACGGCGCTCACCAGCCCCGAGCGGGCGCTGGCCTTAACGGTCCGCCTCGGCGAGGAGCTCGACCGGCGGCTGCGGGTGCCCGAGTCGGCCACCCCGGCGCAGCGCCTCGACCACGCCGAGCACGTGCTCGTCCGCACGTTCCCGCTGATCATCTCGGTCATGCCGATCGCGATCACCGGGTACGGCCTGTTCGCGCTGGCGTCCAGGCTCTCCGGCGTGCCGATCAACGAGATGGGCGACGTGCTGCGCAGCGTGCCCCACAACCCGACCACGGAGATGGACCTCGAACTGTGGCGCCTGGCCACCCGGGTGGAGCCGGAGCCGTTCAAGGAGCTGACGGTGGCCGAGCTGGTCCGACGCTACCGGGAGGAACGGCTGCCGCCCGTCGCCCAGCGCGAGATCACCGCCTTCCTCGCCGAGTACGGCCACCGTGGCGTCGCCGAGATCGACCTGGGCGTGCCGCGATGGTCGGAGGAGCCCGCCCACATCCTCGGCGTGCTGGCCAACTACCTGCGCATGGACGGCGACCCCGACCTCGCGCCCGCCGCGCAGTTCGCCAGGGGCGAGCGGGAGGCGCGGGCCGCCATCGCCCACGTGGTGGCGCGGGCGCGGCTCAAGGGGCGCTGGCGCGCCGCCGTCGTGCGCTTCGGGCTCGGACGCACGCGCAGGTACGCCGGGCTGCGCGAGCTGCCCAAGTTCTACCTGGTCAAGACCCTGGCGGCGATCCGGAGCAGCCTGCTCGTGGTCGGGGAACACCTGGCCGGGCGCGGGGTGCTGGATTCAGCCGGCGACGTGTTCTTCCTCGACCTGCGCGAGACGCGGGCCGCGCTGGACTCGGGCGCCGACCTGCGCGAGCCGGTGGCGCGGCGGCGGGAGACGTACGAGCGGGAGCGACGGCGCCGGCACGTGCCCCGGGTGCTGCTGTCCGACGGCACGGAGCCCGAGGCCCTCGCCCAGCCCGCCGCCGCCGGCGCGCTGACGGGCACGCCGGCCTCGGCGGGCACGGTCACCGGCGTGGCCAGGGTGGTGCTCGACCCGATCGGCGCGCACCTGGAGCCGGGCGAGATCCTGGTCTGCCCCTCGACGGACCCGGGCTGGACGCCGTTGTTCCTGACGGCGGGCGGCCTGGTGATGGAGATGGGCGGGGCGATGTCGCACGGGTCGGTGGTGGCCAGGGAGTACGGCATCCCGGCCGTCGTCGGCGTGGCCGACGCCACCCACCGCATCACCTCGGGCCAGCAGATCACCGTCGACGGCGCCGCCGGCACGGTGACACTGCCGTCCTAGCGACCGTCTCGGGCGGCCGAGCCGGCGACCGTCCCGGCCGATCGCCCCGGCGACCTGCCTGGCGACGCTCCCGGCACGCTGCGTGACGGACTCAGACGAACGGGATAAAAGCCAGGAGCCGGCGAACCCCCGGCCGCTATGGTGATCGAATGTCCGAGCCCTACTGGAACCACAACGTTCATTACCAGAGCCTGGTGATGAAGCTCATGCCCGCGGGCTGCGAGCGGGCGCTCGACATCGGTTGCGGCGACGGGCTGCTGGCGAGCAAGCTGGCCGCCAGGGTTCCCGACGTGACCGCGGCGGACCGGTCCTGCGCGGCCGTCGCCCTGGCGTGCGAGCGCCACGGCCACCTGGACAACGTCTCCTTCGTCACGGCCGACTACCTCGACGACCCGCGCGGCCTGCTCCCCGAGGGCAAGTACGACTTCATCAGCGCCGTCGCCGTCACCCACCACGCCGAGTTCCGCCGCTCCGCCCTCGCCCTGGCCGGGCTGCTGGCGCCGGGCGGGCGGCTGGTGGTCGTCGGCCTGGCCAAGAACCGTTCGCCGCGCGACTGGGTGATCAGCGGCGCCGGCCAGGTCGCCTCCCACCTGCTGCGGCTGCGCCACGGCCCGAAGAGCGGGCCGGGCAAGAGCGTGCCCTCCCTGCCCCCGGTGCTGTCGTGGGGCGAGACCGAACGGCTGGCCCGCGAGGTGCTGCCCGGCTGCCGGTTCCGCCGCCTGCTGCTGCGCCGCTACCTGCTGGTCTGGGACAAGCCGGAGTGACGGCGGGCCCCAGGAGCTCGGGGGCCGCCACCGGGGTGCGGACCGGCGCCGGGGCTGCGGACCGGCGGCGAGAGGCGGCCGGTCGGCGCAGCGCCCGGACTCAGGGAAGCACGACGTCCGCGTAGCGGGTCTTCATCGTGATCACGACCTCGTCGGGATCGGCCGCCCAGATGTCGGCGTTGAAGATCTCCACCTCGACGTCCCCGGTGTATCCGGCCGCCAGCACCGCCTCGGTGATCGGCCGGAAGTCGATCACCCCGTCACCCATCATGCCCCGCCCGAGCAGCACGTCCTCGGGCAGCGGATGCAGGTAGTCGCACACCTGGTAGCCGGCGATCCGGCGGCCGGCCCTGGCGATGTCCTCGAACAGCCTCGGGTCCCACCACACGTGGAAGGTGTCCACCACCACGCCGACCTGCTCCTCGGGGAAGGCCAGGCTCAGCTCCAGCGCCTGGCCCAGCGTGGACAGCACGGCGCGGTCCGGGCAGTAGATCGGATGCAGCGGCTCCAGGGCCAGCCTGACCCCGCGCTCACCCGCGTAGGGGGCCAGCTCCGTCAGCGCCTCGGCCACCCGCTCCCTGGCCCCGGCCAGATCGCGGGTGAACCCGGTCGCGGGCAGCGCCTCGCCCGGCCGCACTCCCGGCAGACCGCCCACCACCAGCACGAGACAGGACGCCTCAAGCTCCGCCGCCTCGTCGACGGCCCGCCGGTTGTCCTCCAGCGCCTGGGCGAACGCCCTCTTCCCTTCCTCACCGGGCAGTCCGCCACCCGTGAGAAAGCCGCCCCGGCACAACGACGAGACCCGCAGCCCGGCGGAACGTACCAGCTTGACGCTCTCCGCGAGGCCCTGTTCGGCCACCTTCTCCCGCCACAGCCCGATCGCCGGAAGGCCGTGACGTACGCAGCCGTCCACGGCCTCGGCCAGGGACCATCGCCTGGTCGTCCACTGGTTCAGCGACAGGCTCACAGGCCGTTCACCTCCAGCAGCGCCTTCATGCGGCGTACGGCGAGCTCCTGGTCGGTCAGCAGCCCGGCCTGGTCGGCCAGGCGGAACACCTCCGACAGGTGCCGCAGCGAGCGGGCCGACTGGGCGCCGTTCACCATGGCGAACGCGTCCTGGTGGCCGTTCAGCCAGGCCAGGAAGACGATGCCGGTCTTGTAGTTGTACGTGGGCGCCTCGAAGATCTTCCGCGACAGCGGCACGGTCGGGGCCAGGATCTCCTCGTACGCGGCCAGCGCCCGTTCCCGCTCCGCCTCGTCACCCGCGGCCTGCGCCGTGTCCAGCGCCCGCAGCGCCGCCGCCGCGGCCGGGGCGATGGCGTCGAAGATGCCGAGCAGCGCGTGCGAGCCCGACCTGATCAGCGACGGGTAGTTGAAGTCGTCACCCGTGTACAGCTTGACGCCCTCGGGCAGCGCGGCGCGCAGCCCCACCTCGTGCTCCTCGTCCAGCAGCGACACCTTCACGCCGTCCACCATCGCGGCGTGGGCGTGGATCAGTTCGAGGAACGAGTCCGTGGCCGCCGCCACGTCGCGCGAGCCCCAGTAGCCGGCCAGGTTCGGATCGAACATCTCGCCCAGCCAGTGCAGGATCACCGGGCGGTCGGTCAGGCCGAACAGCTTGCCGTACACCTGGTGATAGTCGGCCGGGCCCGAGGCGGCCCGCGCGAGCTGGCGTGAGGCCATGACGATCACGCCGGCGCCCGCCGACTGGACGGTCTCGATCTGCTCGGCGTACGCGGCGATGATCGTGTTCAGGTCGGCCGCATCGGGCGCGTGGTCGGTGCCCGCGCCGCAGGACACCAGCGTCGCCGGGTCCCCGTACGCGCGGGCCTCCTCGGCAGTGCGCCGGATGAGCTCCTTGGTGGCCGCCCAGTCCAGGCCCATGTTGCGCTGCGCGGTGTCCATGGCGTCGGCGACGCGCAGGCCGTGCGACCACAGGTGGCGGCGGAAGCGCAGCGTGGCCTCCCAGTCCACGGCCGCGGGGGAGCCGGGCGTGTTGTCGCCCAGCGGGTCGGCCACGACGTGGGCGGCGGCGTACACGATCCGGCTGGAGGCGGGCGTCGCGACGACCGGCCAGCTCACCGGCTCTCTCAGCGGATACGCCCCGAAGCAGGGCAGGTCGATCCTCACAGCTGCGGCACCTCGATCCTGCGGCCCTCGGCGTTCGAACGCAGGCCCAGCTCGGCGAGCTGCACGCCCCGGGCGCCCGAGGCGAAGTCGTTCGGGAAGGGCGCGTCCTCCAGCACGTGGCGGATGAACGCCTCCCACTGGATCTTGAAGCCGTTGTCGAACTCGGCGTTGTCCGGCACTTCCTGCCAGCCGTCGCGGAAGCGGGCCGTGGCCGGGAGGTCGGGGTTCCAGACGGGCTTCGGGGTGGCCGAGCGGTGCTGGGCGCGGCAGTTGCGCAGGCCCGCCACCGCGCTGCCGTGCGTGCCGTCCACCTGGAACTCGACCAGCTCGTCGCGGTTGACGCGAACCGTCCAGGAGGAGTTGATCTGGGCGACGATGCCGCCCTCAAGGTCGAAGATCCCGTACGCGGCGTCGTCGGCGGTCGCCTGGTAGGTGTTGCCCTGCTCGTCCACCCGCTCGGGGATGTGCGTCACGGCCTGGGCGTAGACGGACCGGACCCGGCCGAACAGGTTCTCCAGCACGTAGTGCCAGTGCGGGAACATGTCGAGCACGATGCCGCCGCCGTCCTCGGCGCGGTAGTTCCACGACGGGCGCTGGGCCTCCTGCCAGTCGCCCTCGAACACCCAGTAGCCGAACTCGCCGCGCACCGACAGGATCCGGCCGAAGAAGCCGCCGTCGATCAGCCGCTTCAGCTTGAGCAGGCCGGGGAGGAAGAGCTTGTCCTGCACCACGCCGTTCTTGACGCCCTTGGCCGCGGCGGCCTCGGCCAGCGCGAGCGCCTCCTGCGTCGACTCGGCCGTCGGCTTCTCGGCGTAGATGTGCTTGCCCGCCTCGATGGCCTTCAGCACGGCCTTCACCCGGGCGCTGGTGACCTGGGCGTCGAAGTAGATCAGGTTGTCGTCGGAGGCGAGGGCCGCGTCGAGGTCAGTGGTGAAATCCGAAATGTCATGCTTTGTGGCGATATCAGAAAGCTTGTCGGCATTGCGGCCGACCAGTACGGGCCTGAGCTTGACCCTGGAACCGTCCGAGAGCGTGACGCCGCCCTGCTCGTTGATGGCCAGAACCGAACGGACCAGATGCTGGCGGTAGCCCATCCGCCCGGTGACGCCGTTCATCACGACCCCGATGGTGCGCACGCTCATGAGGTTCCCTTCACACGGAAAGCGCTTTCCCGAACGGTACGGCCGGGCCACCGAGGGCGTCAAGTGGCGCGAACCTCAGGTGGGCCTCGACCGCGGGTGAGTCACCCGGTGTCGAGCTTAGGGCCCGCCGCGTACCTCCAGCCTGGCCAGGGCCTTGGCGATGGGGTGGGCGGCGAGGGAGAGCTGCCACTCGCGGGCGCCGAGCTCGCGCAGCCGGGCGGTCACGCTCTCGTCGGTGATCTCGGCGGGCGGCTCCCAGGTGAGCCTGCGTACGGCGTCGGGCTGCAGCAGATTCTCGGTGGGCATGTGGTGCTCGTCGGCCAGCGCCGCGACCAGGGCGCGGGCCTCGGCCAGGCGCTTGGCGGCGGCCGGGTCGCGGTCGGCCCAGCGGTTGGGCGGGGGCGGGCCGTCACCGGGCGTGCTGGGCTGGGGCAGCTGGTGGTCGGGCAGGTTTCTGGCCCTGGCCACCGCGGCGAGCCAGTCGTTCATGTGCCTGCGCGCACTTCGCCCGGTGAATGCTGAAATTTCGGTCAATGCCTTCTTCGTGCGCGGGCCTTCCAGCGCGGCGGCGACGATCGCGGAGTCCGGCAGCACCCGCCCCGGCGCCAGGTCGGCCTCGCGGGCGAGCTGGTCGCGCATGGTCCACAGCTCCCGCACGATCGCCAGCGCCCGGACGTTGCGTACCTTGTGAATGCCCGACGTGCGCCGCCACGGATCGGAGCGCGGCACCGGCGGCGGGGTGCCGAGCACGGCGGCGAACTCCTCGCGCGCCCACTCCAGCTTGCCCGAGTCCGCCAGCTCCCCGTGGAGCACGTCACGCAGCTCGACCAGCACTTCCACGTCGAGCGCCGCGTAACGCAGCCAGTCTTCGGGCAGCGGCCTGGTGGACCAGTCGGCCGCCGAATGGCCCTTCTCCAGCCGCAGCCCGAGCACGGTCTCGACCATCGTGCCGAGGCCCACCCGCTCGTAGCCGAGCAGCCGGCCCGCGAGCTCCGTGTCGAACATCTCGCGCGGCTTGAACCCCACCTCCATCAGGCACGGAAGGTCCTGCGACGCGGCGTGCAGGACGATCTCGGCCTCCGCCACGGCCTGATCGAGCGCCGACAGGTCAGGGCAGCCGATCGGGTCGATGAGCGCGGTGCCGGCTCCGGCGCGGCGCAGCTGCACGAGATAGGCGCGGTTGCCGTAGCGGTAGCCGGAGGCGCGCTCGGCGTCGACCGCGACCGGGCCCGTGCCCGCGGCGAAGCGCGCCACGACCTCGTCCAGCCCGGCGGCGTCGGCGACGACGGGGGGGATGCCCTCGCGCGGCTCCAGCAGTGGCTCCACTGTGCGTTCTTCTGTCATGAGTTCACCGACCTCATGACGCGCGTGCTGTCTTGACTGGTGCCCTCACTTCGTTCGGTCACTCTCCGGATCATCACGTCGGCGGGGCAGCGCGGCCACGTCGGGCGGGAGCGGCGGGATGCCCGCGGCCACGCACATCAGGTCGCACCAGGCGGCGACGTGGCCGGACAGATCCTCCTGCGCGGGTGACCACGATGCCCGCAGCTCAAGCTCGGTCGTGACCGGGTCGTCGGCCTTGTTGCCGAACCCCTCGGAAACGGCTCTTGTCACCGTACCGCCAGCGGCGGAGTAGTCGGCTTGATGCGCGTCGAGAGCTTCGGTCAGCCAGCTCCAGGCGACGGGCCCGAGCAGCGGGTCGGAGGTGATCTCCGGCTCCATGTCGGCCCTGACGTAGGCCACCAGCCGGAACGGGCCCTCCCATCCGCGCTGGCCGTCGGGGTCGTAGAGCAGGATCAGCCGGCCGACCGCGAGCTCGTCGTCGTCGCGGTAGACCGACGCGCCGATGGCCGCGGAGTAGGGGGCCAGCCGCTGCGGCGCGGGCAGGTCCTCGAGCTCGATCTCCGGGCGCACCTCGGCCTGCCGCAGGCTCGCCGCGGCACGCGTGAACGCGGCGGGCGGCGGCGGCTGGTCACCGAGCGTCATAGCCGAAGCGTAGGTCGAAGACGGGCGGAAGGGGACCACGGGGGTGCTCATCCTTCGTGATCAAGCCGCTGCCGTAACCAGCTGGCGTGCCGGGCGGGTGGACTCCACGGTGCCGAGCGTGATCGCGTGGCCGCAGCCGAGGCAGGCCCACTCGGGGCACTCGCCGGGCTCGTGCCCGTCGAGGCACGGCGGCTGTTCGAAAGGCCGCTCGTCGGCGCAGGCGGGGCAGCGTTCACCGCGGCGCTCTGGAGAACTCCACAACGCGGTCATCGCATGAGTCATCGAACCGGGGCCTTTCTTCGGGTCGTGGCTCCGACGTTGGCACGAGCCGCTGACAATTCCCCGCAACGCGCTCGGCGTGTCCCGAAAGTGGTCGCTGAATCGATGCCGCGCGGTGGCTTGGGCAACATTTGGCCCAGTCGAGACCGGCTCTCTGGGCGGGCATGGGGTGTGTTCGACCCGTGTGCGCTGCCGATGCCGAGCAGACCGGTAAACCTTCATCTGACTATCTGATCATGATTTGGGGTGTCCAATGCATCTTTTTCCGACACCTCGCGCCGGTGTCGTGACCGGCCACCGCCCGTGGCACCCTTGTCTGGTGAACCTCGCCGACTCCGCCTTCCTGCGCGCCTGCCGCCGCGAACCCGTGCCCCACACCCCTGTCTGGTACATGCGTCAGGCCGGGCGGTCGCTGCCGGAATACCACAAGGTCCGTGCGGGCGTGCCGATGCTCACCGCGTGCGCGACGCCCGACCTCATCGTCGAGATCACCATGCAGCCGGTCCGCCGTCTCGGCGTCGACGCGGCCGTCTTCTTCAGCGACATCGTGGTGCCGCTCAAGGCCATCGGCATCGACCTGGACATCAAGCCGGGCGTCGGCCCGGTCATCGCCGACCCGATCCGCGACGCCAAGGGCATCGAGGCGCTGCGCCCGCTGGAGCCGGGCGACATCCCCTACGTCACCGAGGCCATCCAGGCGCTGACCGGCGAGCTCGGCGCCACCCCGCTCATCGGCTTCACCGGCGCGCCGTTCACGCTCGGCTCCTACCTGATCGAGGGCGGCCCCTCCAAGAACCACGACCGCACCAAGGCCATGATGTACGGCGCCCCCGAGCTGTGGCACGCGCTCATGGACCGGTTGACCGGCATCGTCCTCCAGCACCTGCGCATCCAGGTCGCGGCCGGAGCCTCGGCCGTGCAGCTCTTCGACTCCTGGGTGGGGGCGGTGGCGCCCGACGACTACCGCGAGTTCATCCTCCCCTACACCCGGCGCATCTTCGAGGGCGTCGCCGGCGTGCCGCGGATCCACTTCGGCGTGGGCACGGGCGAGCTGCTCGGTGTGCTCGGCGAGGCCGGGGCCGACGTCGTGGGCGTCGACTGGCGGGTGCCGCTCGACGAGGCCGCCCGCCGGGTCGGGCCCGGCAAGGCGCTGCAGGGCAACCTCGACCCGGCGATCCTGCTGGCGCCGTGGGAGGTGGTCGAGCGCAAGGCGCGCGAGGTGCTGCGGCGGGGCGAGGCGGCCGAGGGGCACGTGTTCAACCTGGGCCACGGCGTGCTGCCCTCGACCGATCCCGACCAGCTCAAGCGCCTCACCGACCTCGTCCACGAGCACACCCCCACCGCCTGAACGTCCCCTCGACGACAGGTCGGGCTCCCCGGGTTGAGCGGGGCCGGGTGCCTCACGCCGGCCGGTCAGCCCCCACGGGCTGAGCGTGCCGAGCCGGCCGGTCAGGCTTCGACGGCTTCCTTGCCGGGGCCGGGCTCCTCGGGGCTCGGCTCCGAGGGTCCGGGTTCCGTGGGCCGGCCCGCGCGGTGGGCCGGCGCCGGGCCGGACGGGGGAGCGGGGCGCCGGGCGCGGTCACGCCGGACGCGCCAGACCACCAGCGCGATCAGCGGCGACGAGAACAGCAGCCACGGCAGCAACGCCCCGATCACGGTCAGCGCGACCTTCGTGAACGACACCAGCGCGTTCCACCCGGACTGCAGCCCGCCGAGGAACCCGGCCGGCTCCTCCACCGGATCCACCACCTCGGCCGCGGGGCCCACCAGCTGCAGGCTCAGCGTGGCCATCGAGACCTGCGCGGCCAGCTCCTTCTGCTGCGCCTGCAACGACTCCAGGTCGGCCTCCCGCGTGGAGATCTCCCGCTCGACCTGCAGCACCTGACCGATCGTGTCCGCCTTCTTCAGCAGCGTGCGCAGCGACTCCAGCGACTCCTGGGCCGACTTCAGCCGGCTCTCGACGTCGGCCACCTTCAGCGTGACGTCCTCGGTGCCCTGCTGCATCGACAGCTGCTTGCCCAGCTCCTTGCCGAACCTGCCCACCACCTCGGCGTACTTCGCCGGCGGGATCTTGAACTCCAGCGTGGCGGAGTCCTCGGTGTCGCTGGCCGAGCTCGTCTGCTCCTGCGACAGGTAGCCGCCGGCGGCGGTGACGATCTGCTTGGCCTGCTGGACGGCCGTGCTCACCTGCTTGGCCCGTACGGTCATGTTCCCCGTGTAGATGACCTGCCGGTCCTGCCGGGTCACCTTGACATCGGTGGCCACCCCGGCCCGCCCCGCCTGCGGCCGGGCCGCCTGCTCCTGCACGTCGCCGTCCTGGGCGGCGGCGTCCTGGGCGGCGGCGTCCTGGGGAGCGCGCTGGGCGTACTCCCTGGAAGGGGTGCCGGCGGCCTGGCCCCCCGAGTCGGACTGGACCAGCGCGCTCCCGCCCCCGCAACCGCTCAAGGCCAGGGCCGCGCAGGCCGCCGATAACGCGATGCCGTACCGGATTCTCCTCATGCCCTAATGACGAGCCGTACGCGAGCTCGGTTTGACGGAGACAATCACGTTCCGGTCACTGTGTCAGATCACCGGCCCGAGAGGGTGGGCGACGCGGTGAGGCGGTAGCGTCGGTAGGCGTGGATGGGAAACGGGCGCACGTGGTCGTCATCGGGGCGGGGATCTCCGGGCTGACCGCCGCGTGGTATCTGCACCAGAGCGCCGGCGACCGGATCAAGGTGACGGTCCTGGAGGGCTCGCCGCGCATCGGCGGCAAACTGTACGCCTCGGAGGTCGCCGGGGTGAGCATGGACGCCGGCGCGGAGGCCATGCTGGCCCGGCGTCCCGAGGGGAAAGAGCTGGCCAGAGCGGTCGGCCTCGGTGACGACCTGGTGCTCCCCGGCACCACGCGCTCGGCCGTCTACACCAGGGGCGCGCTCCGCCACCTGCCGAAGGGCCAGGTCATGGGCGTGCCGTCCGACCTGACCGAGCTGGCCAAGTCGGGCATCGTCTCGCCCGGCGGCCTGGTACGCGTGCCGCTCGACCAGATCCTGCCCGCGACCCTCGTCCGCACCGACGTGTCCGTGGCCGCCTACATCCGCGCCAGGATGGGCGCCGAGGTGGTCGATCGGCTGGTCGAGCCGCTGCTCGGCGGCGTCTACGCGGGCCGCGCCGACATGCTCTCGCTGGAGGCCACGATGCCGCGGGTGGCGGCGGTGGCCCGTTCTGAGCGCTCGCTGCTGACCGCGGCCAGGCAGCTCGTCGAGGAGGCGCCCAAGGACGCCGGCCCCGTCTTCACCTCGCTGCGGAACGGCATCGGCTCCCTGCCCGAGGCGGTGGCCAAGGCGTCGGAGGCCGAGGTCAGGACCGGGGTGACCGTACGCGAGCTGCACAGGACCGAGACCGGCTGGCGGCTGGTGACGGGCCCGGTGCCGCGACCGGAGATCATCGAGGCCGACGCGGTGATCGTGGCCACGCCGGGCCCGGCGGCGGCCAGGCTGCTCAAGGCCGAGGCGCCCAAGGCCTCCGCCGAGCTGGCCCGCATCCAGTACGCGAGCATGGCCGTGGTGACCCTGGCCTACCCCGTGGACGCCTTCCCCGAGCCGCCCGCCTCCAGCGGCTACCTGGTCCCGCCGGTGGAGCGGCGGCCGGTCAAGGCGGTCACGTTCAGCTCGGTGAAGTGGCCCCACCTGGCCAAGGACCTGGTGATCCTGCGCTGCTCGATCGGCAGGATCGGCGAGGAGCACCTGCTCCAGCGCGAGGACACGGAGCTGGTCTCCCTGGCCACGGCCGAGATGGCCGACGTGATGGGCGTGCGCGGCCTGCCGCTCGACAGCCGGGTGACGCGCTGGGGCGGCGGCCTGCCGCAGTACAACGTGGGCCACCTCGACCGGGTGGCCAGGGTGCGCGCCGCGGTCGCCGTGCAGCCGGGACTGGCCGTGTGCGGCGCCGCCTACGACGGCATCGGCATCCCCGCCTGCATCGGCACCGCGCGTACGGCCGCCGCCCGGATTCTGGACCACCTGAGCGGCGGAGGACAATAGGAGCCATGACAGAGGGCGCTCCGCGGCCGAAGGCCCGCGATCTCAACCAGGTGATCCGTTACACGATGTGGTCGGTCTTCCAGCTGACCGAGCCGTGCCCAGGCGACCGCGACAACCTCGCGGCGGAGGTCCAGGAGCTGCTCGACCAGGCCGCCGGCAAGGACGTCGTGACCAGGGGGGTCTACGACGTCTCTGGCTTCAGGGCCGACGCCGACTTCATGTTCTGGTGGCACGCTGCCACGCCCGAGGACCTCCAGGACGTCTACTCCCGGTTCCGGCGCACGGAGCTGGGCCGGCGCACCAGGCCCGCCTGGTCGGCGATGGCGCTGCACCGGCCGGCCGAGTTCAACAAGTCGCACATCCCGGCCTTCCTCGCCGAGGAGGAGCCGCGCGCCTACGTGAGCGTCTACCCGTTCGTCCGCTCCTACGAGTGGTATCTGCTGGAGGACTCCGAGCGCCGGGCGATGCTGGCCGAGCACGGCCGGATGGCG
Organism: Nonomuraea maheshkhaliensis; assembly: GCF_039529435.1. NCBI lineage: Bacteria > Bacillati > Actinomycetota > Actinomycetes > Streptosporangiales > Streptosporangiaceae > Nonomuraea > Nonomuraea maheshkhaliensis. The sequence goes on along the minus strand of NZ_BAAAMU010000002.1, from coordinate 74,721 downwards.
CGCGACTACCCCGACGTGCGGGCCAACACGGTGGCGTGCTTCTCGCTCAACGACTACGAGTGGATGCTCGCGTTCGAGGCCGACGAGCTGCACCGGATCGTCGACCTCATGCGTACGCTGCGGGCGGCCAAGGCGCGCCGGCACACCCGCGTGGAGATCCCGTTCTACACCGGTGCCCGCAAGCCGGTGCAGGAGCTCGTCGCCGCCCTGCCCTGACGGGCCTTGCCGGCGGATGCTGACGGGTCAGCGCGGCGCGCAGCCGCCACGAGCCGCGCCCGGCCCCAGGCCGAGCAGCAGTCCGAGGGAGAGCGCCTGCTGCTCGGTGCGCATCACCGCCCCGAGCAGCATGCCGGCCCCGCCGCCGACGAGCGAGAACGCCAGCGGCAACGCGGCCGCGCCGAGCGGGTCGCCCCGGCGCACGCCGAACAGCAGCGCCGAGCCGAGCATGATGACCAACCCCTGGGCCGGCGCCACGGCCACCCGCCCCGCCGCCTCGCCGAGCAGGATCCGGCCGCCGGACATCGGCGTGGCGTACATGCGCCGCGAGAGGCCGTACCTCCTCGTCTCGATCAGCACCGTCGCGCCGGTCAGCGAGGTGGGGAACAGTGGCCGGATTCGTACCCAGCAAGACCCATGTTGGCGATCCCACTGAATTGATCTATCCCCTTTGTCACAATCAGGGGAAATCTCTTGGTCGTTGGGCGTACGCGGGGTGGCACGTTCCAACGGGGAACCGGAGGACGGGGTGGCAGAGCCGGAAAGACGAGAACGACGGCCGGCCGGACGGCATGCGGTGGGGCGTCATGGGCGGGACCGTCGTGAGGCGGATCGCCGTGATGAGAGACGTCGTGGTGCGGGCGGCGGGGGAGCGGGGCGGCGTGGGAACGGGCGGGCGCGAGGGCGGGGCCGCAGGCGGCTGCGGCTGGTGGCGGGGGTGCTGGTGCTGGCGGGTGGGGCCGCTGGGCTGCTCGGGGTGATCGGCGCGTTGAGCGGAGAGGGCGGCACGTCTCCGGCCTTCGGTTCCGCGGACAGGTCGCCTGGAGCGGTGGCGCGGGAGGACGGGCTACCGGGTGGCTCTGACGGCTCGCCTGCGGCCGGGCTGGGTGGCGCGCCGACGGTGGGCGGTGGCGGTTCGCCCGGGGAGCCAGGAAAGGGTGTGGCGAGTGCGGGGGCCGGGACGCGGCAGGCGCCCAGAGCTCAGGCGTTCGGGCCCACCGGGCAGGCGGATCCAGTGCGACCGGGCCCGGCGCGGGGAGGCACCGGGGGGGAAGGCGCTGTGCGAGAGGGCACCGCGCGGGAGGGAGGGGCCGCCGATCCTGGGATGGTCGCGGGCAGCACAACGGCGGAGGACGTGCTGGCCGGAGGGCCCGATCCGGCGGACGGGGAGGGGCACAAGGCCGACGGGCCGTCCCGGCACACCGATCAGGAGGCGGCGCGGTACTTCCGTGCCAACTGGGGTCCGGGCGACAGGGCGATGAAACGCCTCAAAGACATTCGCACAGTCGGCGGATATTTGCGCATTTATACGGATCTGCCGGAAACGGCGGACAATTCGTTGACCGCGATCACCCTGTGCGAGCGCGGCCTGGCCTACATGCACGAGCGCGGGGTCGCCGACCCGGTCGTGTTCGTCCAGGCGGAGTTCGGCGGGAACGGCAACCCGGTGCTCGCCAACATCCTCGGCCGCTCCGACCGCAGTTGCCGCGTCACCCATCCGGCCCCGGGATGACCGGTCAGCGGACGCGGACGCGGGTTCTCGCGCAGACGTCACACCGCTGGGTGATGACCCGACCGATGGTCTCGATCGTCACCCAGCGGTGGCGAAGATGTACAAACCGCACGCGGCACTCGTACCCGTGAGAGGCGATCGATACGCGCTGTCGCTACGTGATCACTGCTTGGGTTCGAGGCGTAGCGAGACGGAGTTGATGCAGTAGCGATCGTCCGTCGGCGTCGGGTAGCCCTCGCCGTGGAACACGTGGCCCAGATGCGAGTCGCACCGCGCGCAGCGCACCTCCGTACGGACCATGCCGAGACTGCGATCCTCGATCAGCCGCACGGCCTCGGACTCGGACGGCTCGAAGAAACTCGGCCAGCCGCAGTGTGACTCGAACTTCGTGTCCGATCGGAACAACTCGGCCCCGCAGGCGCGGCACGAGTAGACCCCCTCGGTCTTGGTGTCGACGTACTCCCCCGTGAACGGGCGCTCGGTCCCGGCCTCCCTGAGGACGTGGAACTCCTCGGGCGACAGTTCGGACCGCCATTCGGCCTCGCTCTTGACCACCTTGTCCATGGATCCAGAATACGAGATCGGGCAAAAAGAGATCTCCAGAGGGTGAAGCATCCGTTCTGGGGTGAATTCGCGTCTTTGTAGGCATGGGGGTGTCATCGCCTCCTGTGAAGGGGTGAGATCGTCCGCAGATCCCGCCGAGCGGCACAGCCCACGCCCGTGCTGGCGCCGCTGGGGGTCGGAACGGCCGGCCGGGTGGCGCGCCAGCGCCCGGAACGGCGGCGGACGCTCTCAGCGGCCCGTCCCGTCGAGCCCCCGGTCCCGCCACTGAGGCGGCTCCGGGACGGGCCCACCCCGCAGGTCCGCCATCCGTGGTGTTCGCCGGGTACGACCCGTTCTTTCGCGGGGTGGAGGGCATCGGCAGGGTAGGTTCGGGGGCATGGCATCGCCGTACATAGAGCTCGAGGTGGGAGAGAGGACCGTCAAGGTCACCAATCCCGACAAGGTCTACTTTCCTGAGATCGGCGCGACCAAGCGGGAACTGGTCGAGTACTACGTGAGCGTCGGCGAGGGTGCCCTCCGGGCGCTCAAGGACCGGCCCACCAACCTCAAGCGCCATCCCGATGGCGTACAGACCGAGGCGATCTACCAGAAGCGGATGCCTCCCAAGCATCCCGACTGGCTCCAGTCCGTGACCGTGACCTTCCCGAGCGGCCGTACGGCACAGTCCCTGCGGGTCACCGAGGTGGCGGCCATCGCCTACTGCGCCAACCTCGGCACCATCGACTTCCACCCCTGGCAGGTACGCGCGGCCGATGTCGAGCACCCCGACGAGCTGCGCGTCGACCTGGACCCGCAGCCCGGCCTGGAGTTCGACGCGGCGCGCCGGGCGGCGTTCCTGACGAGGGACGTGCTCGGCGAGCTGGGCATCACCGGGTTCGTGAAGACCTCGGGCAACCGCGGCGTGCACATCGCCGTGCGGATCGAGCCGCGCTGGGACTTCGTCCAGGTACGTCACGCCGGCATCGCCCTGGCCAGGGCGGTCGAGGCGCGTGACCCGAGCCTGGTCACCACGGCGTGGTGGAAGGAAGAGCGCGGCGAGCGGGTGTTCATCGACTTCAACCAGAACGCCAGGGACCGCACGGTGGCCAGCGCCTACTCGGTCAGGGCCCGGCCGCACGCTCCCGTGTCGACCCCGCTGACGTGGGAGGAGCTGGAGGACGCCGACCCGCGCGACTTCGACCTGCGCACGGTGCCGGTCCGGTTCGCGAAGGTGGGCGACGTGCACGCGGCCATCGACGACCGGGCGTACTCGATCGAGCGCCTCCTGGAGATGTACGCCGAGGACGATCGGGGCGACATGCCCTATCCGCCCAACTACCCGAAGATGCCGGGAGAGCCGAAGCGGGTGCAGCCCAGCAAGGCCCGGTCCGACACCTGAGGGGACGTCTCCCGCTGTCGCCCGGTCGTGACGACCGGCGGCTCCCTGCCCGTGCCCTGGTGCTGTGCCGCCCGGTCCCGGTGGGCGCCATGCGGGCGCGGCCGCCACGATTCGCCGTCGCCGAACCCTCCGTGGTCGGCTGGTTTCACTTCGGTCACATTACTTGACTGGCGGTCTAATAATTCGCCAGGCTCTCATGTGCATCGGGGGCGACAATCGAGTCTGGAGCCTTCCCATGGCAAGAGCGCGACGTCTCGCAGCGGCTGGAGCGGTGACCGCCTTCGCGGTGGCGGGAGTGAGCCTCGCGGCGGGTCTGGGCACCGCCTCCGCCGCCTCCACCCTCTCCGCCCCAACTCTCTCTGTGCCTGCTCTCTCTGGCCCTGCTCTCTCTGGCCCTGCTCTCTCCGGCCCTGCTCTCTCCGGCGCTGTGGACCCCGGCGGGCAGGTGCCCGGCACGGAGGTCGTCTGCCTGCTGCCGCTGCCGCTGCTCTGCGACGAGCCGTCCGGCGGCCCCCAGCCGGGCGAGTCCCCTCAGGACTCCTGGTCGAGCGCCCCTCAGCACGAGGAGTCCTGGTCGGAGCCGCCCACACGGGAGGGCTCACGGCCGGGCACGCGGGAGAGCGAACCGCCATGGCGGCCGGCGGGCGAGGAGGAGCACAGGGTGCCGAAGGGGCATCCCGAGACGGGTGGGGGCGCGCTCGCCGCGAGTGGCGGGCCGGTGTGGCCGTTCGCGCTGGGCGGAGCGGCGCTCCTGGCGGGCGCGGGCCTGGCCGGCTTCGCCGCCCGCCGCACGAGCCGGCCCGCACCGCCCGAATAGCCCGGCTTCTGAGGTGGTGGCCCTCGTCCTTGCCAGTGATCGCCGTCGGTCACTACGGTCTCGGCAACAAAGCGGTTGCCGTCCACGAGTTGTCGTCCACCTGGGGAAGGAGCTCTGGTGCTGAGGCAGGTCGCAGCGGGCGTGCTGGTTCACGAGAGCGAGTTCGTCCAGACCAACGGCGTCGTCGTGCACGGCCGCGACGGCGTGCTGCTCATCGACCCCGGGATCCAGCACCACGAACTGGCCTGCCTCGCGAACGACCTGTCCGGCGCGGGGCAGAGCGTCGTGGCGGGCTTCGCGACGCATCCGGACTGGGATCACGTCCTCTGGCACCCCGTGTTCGGCACGGCTCCTCGTTACGGCACGGCCCGCTGCGCGGCGGCCGTCCGCGAGCAACTGTCCAGTCCTGAGGCCAAGGCCCGCGTCGCCGAGCACCTGAGCGAGACGGAGATCGCCGGGCAGGTCCCGACGGACCTGCTCGGCGACATCACCGCCCTGCCCGCCGGGACGGAGCAGGTTCCCTGGGACGGCCCGCTGGCCCGGATCATCGAGCACCAGGCGCACGCTCCCGGCCACGCGGCGCTGTTCGTCGAGGAACGCGGGGTCCTCGTCGCCGGCGACATGCTGTCCGACGTCCTGGTCCCGATGCTCGACGTGGAGGACGGGGCCGACCCGATCGAGGACTACCTGTCCGCGCTGCGGCTGCTGGAGGAGGTGGCGGACGGCGTCGAGTTCGTCGTCCCCGGTCACGGGTCGGTCGGCGGGCCCGGTCAGGTTCGGGCGCGGATCGAGCTGGACCGGGCGTACGTGCTCGCCCTGCGTGAAGGCCGCGAGCCGAGCGACCCTCGGGTGGGCCCGTCGGCCAGGGCCGGCTGGGAGTGGGTGGCCGAGGTGCACAACGGGCAACTCCAGAGCCTCGCCAGAAGACGCGAACGCGACGCCTCCGGCCGGGCCGGCGGCGGTGGGGGGGACGGTTAGCATCCCCCCCCCCCCCCCCCCCCCCCCCCCCCCCCCCCCCCCCCCCCCCCGCCACCATTCTCCGCCTCCACCGCCCGCGTCGCCGTTCCCGCAGCCAGAGCCCGCCCGGCGTCGCCTGTCGGACGCGACGCCGGATCCTGGGCCGGATGCCAGATCGGGCACCGGGCCGTATGCCGGGCTGGACACCGGACCGCGAGTCAGGCGGGCGGCGGGAGCTCGGCTGATCGCGGGTGCGGCGGCGGTCGCGTCGCTGGCCGGGGTGGCGCTGATCGGGCTGGGGATCGCCGGGGTGCTGGACGGCGGTACGGATCCCGCGCCGGTCGCCCGGCAGGACAAAGCCCCCGGACCGGCGGCGAGCGACCTGCCGATCATGGACGTGCCGCTGTCGAAGGTGGCCAGGCCCATGAAGGCCGCCAAGCCCACCGCCGTCTACATCCCCTCCATCGGCGTGGCCGCGCCCCTCATGGAGCTGGGCCTGGACGCGGAGGGCGCCATCGAGAACCCGCCGTTCGACCCTCCCGACCTGGCCGGCTGGTACCGCTACGGCCCCGTCCCCGGACAGCGCGGCGCCGCCGTGATAACCGGCCACCTGGACACGCGCTCGGGGCCGGCCGTCTTCGCCCGGCTCAAGGAGGTTCGGCGCGGCGACCAGGTGCAGGTGCTGCGCGCCGACCGCTCGGTGGCCGTCTTCGTCGTGGACAAGGTCGAGCACACCCCGAAGCGCACATTTCCCGCCAAGAAGGTCTACGCCAAGCTCGCCTACCCCGGGCTGCGGCTGGTGACCTGCGGCGGCACGTTCGACCGGCGGGCGCACAGCTACGCGGACAACACGATCGTGTACGCCCACCTCGCGGCCCCGTACCGGCTCAAAGACTGATCACGGATCGCGCGGGAGGCCCAGGGCGCGTTCGGCGATGATGTTGAGCTGGACCTCCGTCGTGCCTCCGCCGATCGTGAACGCGCGAGTGGTGAGGATCATGCGGTTCCAGTACGGGTCGGCGGGCGCGAGCGACCAGCAGAACTCCGAGATCTCCTGGGAGTGCCGCATGCCGAGCAGCTTGCGTACGCTGGAGGCGGTGCCCCGGCCTCCCGCGCCCGCCTGCCGGGAGCCCGTCGGCTGGGCGTCCGACAGTTGGGAGAGCGTCACCCGCAGGCCGAGCGCCGAGATGGCCTGACCCTCGGCCCACAGCCGGCCCGCGCGCTCGCGCTGCGCCTGCCGGAGTTCGGGCAGGCGGGCGATGAGCGCGGCCATGTCCGCGTGCCGCGATCCAGGGCCCCAGGAGTCGCCGAGCGCGACGCGTTCATGGGAGAGCGTGTCGCGGGCCACGCGCCAGCCGTCGTTCACCGCCCCCACCACCAGGTCGTCCGGTACGAAGACGGTGTCGAGGAAGACCTCGTTGAAGATCTCGTCCCCGTTGATCTCCTTGAGGGGTTTGACGGTGACGCCCGGGGAGGCCATGTCCACCAGGAAGTAGGAGATGCCGTCGTGCTTGGGCCGGTCGGGGGAGGTGCGGGCCAGGCAGATGCCCCAGTGTGCGTACTGCGCGAGGGATGTCCAGATCTTCTGGCCGGTCAGCGACCAGCCGCCCTCCACTCGTACCGCCTTCGTCGTCAGCCCCGCCAGGTCGGAGCCGGCGCCGGGCTCGCTGAAGAGCTGGCACCACACGATCTCGCCGGTGAACGTGCCGGGCAGGAAACGTTCCTGCTGCTCGCGGGTGCCGTACCGGACGATGGACGGGACCGCCCAGGCGGCGATGCCCAGGTTCGGGCGGCGCAGGTCGCGGAACTCCTGGTGGATGATCACCTGTTCGAGCGGCCCGGCGTCCCGGCCCCAGGGATGCGGCAGGTACGGCATCAGCCAGCCCTCACGCGCGTACCGCCCGCGCCTGGCCGCCGGCTCCTCAGCCCGCAGTGACGCCGCCTCGGCCCTGATCCGGTCCCTGAGCGCGGCGGCCTCCTCCGGCAGGTCCGGCTCCATCCGCCGCCGCACGCCCGCCACAGCCAGCCGCGCCGTCTCCTCCGCCCACGGGCCTGGGTCGCCGGCGAGCATGCGGTCGGACAGCGCTCTGCGGTAGTAGCGGTGGGCGTCGTGCTCGAACGTGTACCCCATGCCGCCGAGCACCTGGATGGCATCCGCCGCACACCGGACAGCGGCATCAGGCGCCAGCACCGCCGCCACGCCTACCGCCAGCCGTACCTCACCGCACATGCCGGCCTCCGGGGTGCCAGCGGTGTCGCCGGCCGTGCTGTTTCCTGTGTCGCTGTCCGGGGCGCGATGCTCGTCGAGGGCTCTGGCGGCGTCCCACACGGCGGCTCTGGCCTGTTCCAGCGTCACCAGGGCGTCGGCCACCCGGTGCTTGACGCCCTGGAACTGCCCGATCGGCCGCCCGAACTGTTCGCGGACCTTGGCGTGCTCGGCCGCCGTCGTCACGGCCCACTCCGCCACGCCGCACGCGTCCGCGCCGAGCAGGACGGCCGCGAGCTCCCGTACCGGAACGTCGCCGAGCACCCGGGCGGCGGGTACGGTCCGCGCGGTCACCGAGCAGAGCGGCCGGTCGAGATCGACGCCGTCGGCGGGCTCGGCGCTGACGTCGCCGCGATCGAACACCGCCCACGCCCCGCCCGCACCCTCGACCGGAACGAGGAACAGATCCGCCTCCACTGACCCGAGCGCCAGAAAGCCCTGGTTCGTGGGCGGCCCCATGGCTACGGCGGCGGTCAGGGTTCCGTCGGCGAGGCCGCCGATCAGGGCCCGCACGTCGTCGGTCAGCGGACGGGCGCCGTCCGCCCAGGCCAGCGCCGCCGACGCCAGCACGGACGGCAGGTACGCCCCGCCGACCCGCCGTTCGGCCAGCGCCTCCAGCGCGACGCACAACTCCAGCAGGCCGTACCCGTGCCCGCCGCACTCCTCGTCCAGGTGCAGCCCCAGCAGCCCCTGCCCGGCCAGGGCCGCGTGGCTGCGGTCCCGGCCGGCCAGGCCGCGTACGGAGGCGGCCAGCTCGACGTGTTCCTCGGTCAGCCCGATGCCCATGGGCCGAATCTAGAACATCATTCCGCCCATCTCCACAAAAATGGCTGGCGACCGGACGCCATGCCTCGTTACGCTCGCCGTGTCCGTTCAGTGGAGCTTCCGGGCAGTCACGCCCGTAGGGGAGGGGTCTATGCCCGGCACCGCGCCCAGCGCGCCTCGCCGTACCCACAGGCGGATCCCGACCCCGTAAGGCGTCACCACACCCGTCCGCCCTTCCACCGGCGTGCCCCGCGAGGCCCGCTCGGGCGCTTCCTTGCTGCCATTTCGCGAACCTTCTCGCAGCCTTCGCGAACTCTCGTCAAAGATGACATTCCGGCAAGGAGTACCCAGGTTGTCCACCGACGGAAAACCTCGTTCGCTCGCGAACACCGAGACATTCCCGTGCGTACGCTGCGGCCTGACCGTCGCCGCGGTCGCACCCGACGGCGCCCGCCGTAACCACTGCCCGAGCTGCCTGCACTCGCTGCACCTGCGGGACGAGTGCAGATCACGCATGCTCCCGATCTCGATCGCCGTCCTGCGCACCGGCGAATGGATGGTCATCCATCGCTGCACCCGGTGCGGTGAGCTGACGTCCAACCCCATCTGCGGGGACGACAACCAGCTCATCCTCATGCGCATGGCCGTCAGGCCGCTGGCGCAGCCGCCGTTCCCGCTAGAGGCGTTCGGTGATCTGTGACATGCCGAGGAGGAATCCGGGCCGGGAACGGCCCCAGCGACGTAAAGAGCTCTTCCACGCGGACGCGTTCCGCTGCGTCGGGTGCCGGCTGGACGTGCCGATGCTCGCGCCCGGCACCGCGCACCGCAACCACTGCCCGAACTGCCTGACCAGTCTGCACGTCGACGACCGGATCCCGGGGGATCGGCGGGCCGAGTGCCGGGGCAGGATGACGGCGCTGAGCGTGTCCGTGCGCGGGGACGGGGAGTGGCTGATCATCCACTGCTGTCAGTCCTGCGGCGGGCTCAGCGCCAACCGCATCGCGGGCGACGACAACGCGCTGGCGCTGCTGCGCATCGCCATGCGCCCGCTGTCGGACACCCGCCTGCCGGTCAGCGCCCTGCTGGCCCTGTGATCCCGCCCCGCCGGAGCCGCGGTACGCCCGCGGCCCCGGCGGGAACGGGGCCGCCCCACATGAACGGCGAGTACTGGGCCGCCCCACGGGAGGGTAGGGAGCCGCCCTACGGGGCCGCCGTGTGACGCGTGTCAGTCATCGGCTTCGAGGTGCAGCGCCCGGGTGAAGTCGGCCACCGCCTCCTCGTGCCGGTCCAGCTCCTGGAAGATCTCACCCCGCACCCGGTAGGCCCAGATGTAGTCGGGATCCAGCTCGATCGCGGCGTCGAGGTCCTTCAGCGCCGCCTCGTTGTCGCCCAGCTCGCTCAGCACCGCGCCCCGGCTCCCGAGCGCCCGGTCGTTGCCGGGGTCGAGCTCCAGCGCCCGGTTGAGGTCCTTCAGCGCCTCCTCGTAGCGGTCGGCCATGCGCAGCGCCTCGCCCCTGCGGCTCAGCGCCCGCACGTAGTCGGGGTCGGCCTCCAGGGCCTTGGTGTAGTCGTCGATCGCCTCCGGGTAGAGGTTCATCCGCTGGTAGAGATCGCCGCGGGCGACCCACGAGTACGCCAGCTCGTCGTTCAACGCGATGATCTTGCCGTGCTCGGCCAGGGCCTCGTCCAGCCGGTCCAGGTCCACCAGGGCGTCGGCCTTCGCCTCCAGGATCCACAGGGAGTCGGGCGACAGGGTGAGCGCGTGCTCGAAGTCGGCCATCGCCTCCTCCAGGCGGCCCATGGCGGCGTAGGTCTGGCCGCGCGAGCCCAGGGCGTAAGCGCTGTCCGGCTCCAGCTTCAGTGCCTCGTCGAAGTCGTCGAGCGCGGTTTCGTACCGTTCGATCACGCGATGGCTCTCCCCGCGCAGCCGCCAGGCCCTGGCGTTGTCCGGCACCAGCGCGATCGACTCGGTCAGATCCGCGATCGCGGCGTCGTGCCGCGACAGGGCGATGTACGATTCGGCCCGGCTGCGCAGCACCGATGCCCGGGACTGTGCGGCCGCTTCCGACAGCCCTGACGTGTCCTTGATCCCCTCGCTCATGAGGGGTAAATGTATCCGACTAGATCTGGATAATGGCTGCCTTTTCCCGGGTGTACTCCAGCACCGAATCGTGGCCGTACCCGCTGTCCTTGACCCCGCCGAACGGCAGCCCCGGAGGCATCTGGCGGAAGGTGTTCACCCACACCGTGCCGCTGCGCAGATCGCGGACGAAGCGGTGGGCCCGGCCGAGGTCGCGGGTCCAGACGCCGGCCGCCAGCCCGTACGGTGAGTCGTTCGCGATCGCCAGCGCCTCCTCGTCGGTCGAGAACGGCAGCGCCACCGCCACCGGCCCGAAGATCTCCTCCTGGCACACCCGCAGCGCGTTGTCCTCGCTCGTGTAGAGCGTGGGCGCCACCCAGTAGCCGCCGGGCAGCTCAGGCACCACCTCGGCGCCGCTCCGCCCGCCGAAGACGAGCCGCGCGCCCTCCTTCTCGGCCAGCTCCAGGTATGACGTCACCCGCTCGTACTGCCCGGCCGACACGATCGGCCCCATCGTCGTCGCCAGGTCCAGCGGATCGCCCAGGACCAGGTCCGCGCAGGCGCGCTCGATCCGGCCGAGCATCTCCGACCAGATCGAGCGGTGGATGAGGATGCGTGAGCCCGCCACGCACACCTGGCCCGCGTTGCCCGTGTAGACGGAGTTCACGGTGACGCCCTGGGTGGCGGCGTCCAGGTCGGCGTCGGGGAAGACGATGTTGGGTGACTTGCCGCCCAGCTCGAACGTCAGCGGCTTCAGAGCGTCGGCCGAGGCCCTGGTGATGGCCCGGCCGGTCTCGGTCGAGCCGGTGAGGCTGACCTTGCCCACGCCGCGGTGGCGTACGAGGGCGTCGCCGACCTCCTCGCCCAGACCGCTGACGATGTTGAGCACGCCGGGCGGGAAGACGCCGGCCAGCAGCTCGCCCAGCCGCAGCACCGACGCGCTCGCCTGCTCGGCCGGCTTGACGATCACCGTGTTCCCGGCGGCCAGCGCGTACGCGGCCTTGGCCGAGAAGGTCGAGATGGGGGAGTTCCACGGGATGATGCAGACCGCCACCCCGTACGGCTCGCGCCGCGTCAGCCCGAGTGCGTCCGGCCCGAGCACGACCGTGTCGCCCTTGACCGCGTCGAGGCACTGCCCGGCGGCAAGCTGCCACAGGTACGCCATCCCCGGCAGGTCCCGCTTCAGCGTGTCGCGCAGGATCCTGCCGTTGTCGCGCGTCTCCAGCTCGGCCAGCTCCTGGGCGTGCCGGCCGAACAGCTCCGACACCTTGCGCAGCACGTGCGCCCTGGCCGCCGCGGGCAGCGCCGACCATGCGGGGAAGGCGCGGGTGGCCGCGGCGACGGCCGCCTCGGCCTCGGCGGCGCCGCTGGCGGGGATGCGGGCCCATGGCTCGCCGGTGGCGGGGTTGACGGTGTCCATCTGGCGTGCGGCGGGGACCAGCTCGCCGCCGATCAGGTTGCGGTAGTCAGGCACGCGACCAAGCATATGCTTGCTCGATTCGCGGAGCCAGGGCGGAGGAATCACAAAAGATCACGTAAAGCGCCTGAACGCGGACGCTTAGACGGGGACGGCCCGGGCACAACCGCACGAAGGGTGGTGGCGATGACCAACAGAATCCTGGCCAAACTGGCCTACGGCTCCCGTTACGACCGCGTGCCCTGGGCGCAGCGGGTCTACGTGCGGCCGGGAGAGCGGCTCATCCGCGAGGCGCAGTGGCGCCGGCTGACCGGCCGCGCGCCGATCATGTCGCGCGCCGCCTACGAACGGCTGCGCCCGCTGGGCGAGATCGAGGAGTTCCTCGACTGCATGATGTGCGGGGAGTCACGCCAGCAGCCGCTCTTCGAGCCGACCGGCGGCAAGGGCTGGCGCTACCACGTCGTCCGCTGCCCCGCCTGCGGCTTCCTCTACCGCAACCCCAACGTCCGGCCCGAACGCCTCGGCGACCTGTACTCCACCGGCTACAGCACCTTCCTGACCGGCAAGTACGCCGCCAACCGGCAGCGCCGCTACGACCTGACCATGAAGGCGATGTCGCCCGTTTTCGACGAGGGCAAGGAGCGGCGGCTGCTCGACTTCGGCTCGGGCGTGGGCCTCTTCCTCGAACTGGCCGAGCGGCGCGGCTTCGACGCCTACGGCGTGGACCTGTCGCCCGAGTCGGTGGCCCAGGCCAACGAGCGGCTGAGCCGGGCCCGCACCTACTTCGGCGCGCCGGAGGAGGTGCCGGAGATCGCCGCCGGCGGGTTCGACGTGATCACGCTGTGGTCGGTGCTCGCGCACCTGCCCCGGCCGCTGGAGGACTTCCAGCGGTTCAGGAGCCTGCTGGCGCCGGGCGGGGTGCTGCTCATCCTGACCGTGAACGCCCGCTCGCTGCTGCTCAAGGCGTACGGGTCGAAGTGGAGCGGCTTCACCAAGAACCACCTGATGTTCTACTCCCCGCAGACAGTGCGCACGCTGCTGGCCCGTACCGGGTTCGCCGGCGTCGCCTTCGCCCACCACTACGGCGACACGATCGAGGCCGGGACCACCAGACTGTCGCCCGCCCACGCCGCCCGGCTGCGGCGCAGTGTGGAGGCGAGCGACGGCGGCAACATGATGCGCGTGCTGGCCTTCGCCGACGAGGAGGCGATCGGCCGCTGGGGCCGCGGCCCGCTCACGGTCCACCGCCTGCACGACTGAGCCGGGCTACGGTTGAGCCGGGCCGGGCCGCGGTTGAAACGGGCCGGGCTACGGCTCCGGTACGCCGAGGTCGGAGGTCTGGGACGGCTTATCCAGCTCGGGATCGAGCTGCTCGATCAGCCGCTGCACCAGCGCCGCCCGCCGGACCCGCTCGCGGCCCAGCTCCTTCGGCACCACACCCAGATGGCCCCCGGAGGGGTAGATGTTGGGCGCGTTGCGCAGGCCCATCTTCAGGTAGACGGGGGCGGCGGCCCGGACGATCTCCACCGCCTCGTAGAACCGGACGAACCCACCCTGATCATCCGGCACCTCCAGGTAGAGATCGATCGGCAGCCGGGTCGCAGCGCGGATCTCGGCCAGGTGCGGCACGGTGAGATCGGTGCCCACGTTGACCGTGGTCGCGCCGAGCCGCTCGTAGACGGCGGCGGTCGGTCCGTTCGTGAGCGGCATCAGCACGGACGTCTTCAGCACCAGGTTCGGCGGCAGCGTCCCGTCCGCCTTGAGCTCCCGCAGCACGTCCAGGGTGCCGAGGTCGCCCACTAGCAGGCTGCGGATGCCCAGCGAGCAGGCCCGCAGCGCGTCGGCCAGGCAGGCGGCGACCATCGCGTTCCCGCGCGCCGCCGCGCCCACGGCCTGGGTGAGCTTGGCCTGGCCGCCGGTGTCCCAGGCCGCCCTCGGCCCGAGGAACAGGTTGACCTCGATGCCCCGTTCGGCGCCGAGCCTGGCCATCCGCCCGATCTCGTCGTCCGTCAGCATCATCACGCCGCTGCCCTGCGAGGTCCTGGCGACCGGCACGCCGAGCCGGTCGGCCTCGGCGACCACCGCCTCCAGCACCTCGGGCCCCTCGACGCTGGGGATCTCGAAGCGGTACGAAGCCCCGTCCGAGAAGCGCGACGCGGCGGGCGCGGCTGGTTTCTGCGCAGGCACCACCGGGTGCCCCAATCGCTCCATCAGCGCGTGGAGCTCGGCCAGGCTGGTCATCGGGAAGCCTCCTCGTCATGGATCACTTCGGCGCGGCCGAGCGGGTGGATCTCTGTCCCTTTTGCCGGTCTTATGGAGACAATAGATCAGACCCGGCTGAAGTGAGGTTTCGTACCCCATGACCAGTCCACTATCCGGTGTCCGAGTCGTCGAGGTGGGCGTGTTCATGGCCGCCCCCTTCGCGACGATGCAACTCGCCGACCTGGGCGCCACCGTCATCAAGGTCGAGCATCCCCACGGCGGCGACCAGGTACGCGCCATCGGCCCGTTCACGGCCGGCCACAGCTCCCCCTTCGCCCGGCTCAACAGGAACAAACGATCGCTCGCCCTCGACCTCAAGTCGGAGCCCGGCGCCGCCGCCTTCCTCCGCCTGATCCGGGAGGCCGACGTGCTGGTCGAGAACCTGCGCCCCGGCGCCATGCGCAAGCTCGGGTTCGGCTACGCCGATCTCAGCGAGCTCAACCCCGGCCTCGTGTACGTCTCCGCCTCCGGCTGGGGCCAGGACGGCCCCCTGGCCGATCTGCCGGGGCTGGACATCATGGCCCAGGCCCGTGGCGGCCTCATGAGCGTCACCGGCATGCCCGACGGCGACCCGGTCAAGGTCGGCGTGCCTGTCGCGGACCTGGTCTGCGGCCTGTACGGAGCCCTCGGCGCCGTCTCCGCCCTGCACGCCCGCGCCCTGACCGGCCGGGGCCAGCACGTGGACGTGTCGCTGCTGGAGTCGGCCGTGTCACTCGCCGTCTGGGAGGCGGGCAGGTATTTCGCCACCGGCGAGACCGGCCGGCCGCTCGGCTCGGCGCACCAGAGCACGGCGCCGTACCAGGCCGTCAGGACCGGCGACGGCTGGTGCACGGTCGGCGCGGTCACCCCCAAGACCTGGCACGGCCTGTGCACCGCGCTCGGCCTGCCCCACCTGCTCGCCGACGAGCGCTACGCCGACGCCCACGACCGGCACGGCCTGCGCCACGAGCTCATCCCCGCCATCGAGAAGGTCACCACCCGGCGCACCACGGCCGACGTCGTGGCCGCGCTCGAAGCCTCCGGCGTGCCCTGCGCGCCCATCGCCGACTACGCGCAGGTGTTCACCGACGACCACCTCACCCGGCGGCGCTTCTTCTGGGATGCCGAGCATCCCGAGATGGGCCCCGTACGCCAGCTCGGCTCGGCCATGCGCTTCTCCGGCACGCCCACCAGGCGCGGGAGCGCCGGGCCGCCGCTCGGCGCGGACACCGTCGAGGTGCTGCGCGAGTGCGGCCTGACCGAGCAGGAGATCGACCGGCTGCTCGCCGAAGGCGCGGCGGCACAATCCGCCACCCCGAAGGAGATCGTGTGAGCGAACTGATCGTCACCACCGACGGGCCCGTGCTGCGCGTGGTGTTCAACCGCCCCGCCCAGCACAACGCGCTGACCTGGGCCATGTGGGACGGCCTCCACGACGCCTGCGAACGCGCCGACGCCGACCCCGGCATCAAGCTGCTCACGATCTCGGGGGCCGGCGGGCGGGCGTTCGTCGCCGGGACGGACATCGCCCAGTTCGCCGCCTTCACCGATGGGGAGGACGGCGTCGCCTACGAGCGCAAGGTCGAGCGCATCGTCGGCCGCCTCGAACGCGTCAAGGTGCCCACCCTGGCCGTCGTCCAGGGCTACTGCGTGGGCGCGGGCCTCATCGTGGCCGCCGCCTGCGATCTGCGCCTGTCCGTGCCGGGATCGCGGTTCGGGGTTCCCATCGCGAGGACGCTCGGCAACTGCCTGTCCATGAACACGTACTCGCTGCTCGTCCACCACCTCGGTCCCGCCAGAACCCTGGACATGCTGCTGCGGGCCCGCATGTTCACCGCCGAGGAGGCCCACGCCGCCGGCTTCGTGGGCGAGGTCTGCGAGCCCGAGGACCTCGCCGCCCGGCAGGCGGAGACGGAGGAAAGGCTGCTGTCGCACGCGCCGCTGTCGATGTGGGCGGCCAAGGAGGCGGTCAGGCGGCTGCGGGTGGCGAACGTGCCGGACGGGGACGACATCGTGGCCACGGTCTTCGGCAGCGACGACTTCCACGCCGCCGTCCCCGCCTTCCTCACCAAGCAGCAGCCCACCTGGCAGGGCCACTGACCGCGGCCCGCGAGTCCGCGGACGGTGGGCGCCGGTCCCCGGGAAGGCGGCGCCGGTTCCTGGGGGCGCCGGTCGTGGGACGGAGAGGGCGGTCGTGGGACGGAGGCGCGGGCCCGTCCCCACGCTCGGCCTAAGATCGGAGGCATGCAGCTCGCTCCCGGTGTCCACGTCGCCATCACCGACCGCAACGGTGGGGTCAGCGCCCCGCCCTACGGCACGCGCAACCTCGGTGGCATGGTCGGCGACGATCCGGCCGCCGTGCGGGCCAACCGCGCGGGCGTGGCGTCCGAGCTGGGCGTGCGCGCCATCGTGTTCATGCGCCAGGTCCACAGCGCCGACGTGGCGTACGTCAGTGAGCCGTTCGGCGACGACCCGCCCATGCTCGACGGCGTGTTCACCACCGAGCCCCGTCTGGCGCTGGCCTCACTCGGGGCCGACTGCCCCGCCGTCCTGGTGGCCGACCCCGTGGCGCGCATGATCGGCGCCGCCCACTCCGGCCGCCCCGGCACCGAGGCGGGCATCGCCACGGCTCTGGTGGAGGCGATGGCCGCCAAGGGCGCGGAGCCCGGCAGGATGGCCGCCCTGATCGGCCCCGGCGCGTGCGGCCGCTGCTACGAGGTGCCCGCCGACCTGCGCGAGCAGGTCGCCGCGAAGGTGCCCGCCACCTGGTCAACCACCTCCTGGGAGACCCCCGCGCTCGACCTGCGGGCCGGCATCGAGTCCCAGCTCCGGGCGGCGGGCGTCCCCGACGTGCGCCACGACGCACGCTGCACGATCGAGTCGGAAGAGCTCTACTCGCACCGCCGCGAACGCCCAGGCGGCCGTTTCGCCGGCCTCATCTGGCTGGACGCCTGAGCTCGGCCATGTAGCCCGGCATCACAGATACATCTCGTTCCCTGAAGCGTGCAACAGCCAGGGTCTCGCCTCGCGTCCTGGGCGGGAAAGAGATGAAAGGTGACCGACGTGGAGCAGCCGGGGAGTATGGCGGAGTTCGTACAGATCCGCGGGCCCGCTTTGCTGCGCTACGGGCTCGTGCTCACCGGCAACCCGCACGATGCCGCCGACCTGGCCCAGGAGGCGCTGCTGAAGCTCAGCGGCTCCTGGTCGAGGGTGCGCAAGAAGCAGGACCCCGAAGGATTCGTCCGCATCACCATGGCGCGGCTGCACATCAGCGCCTGGCGCCGGATCAAGCGGGAACGTCTGGTCGGCAGAGTTCCCGAAGAGGGCATCGCCGACGCGGACATCGCCCGCTTCGACGGCGAACCGGGGCTGTGGCGCCTGGTGACGCGATTACCCCCGCGCCAGCGCGCGGTCGTCGTCCTGCGCTACTACTGCGACCTCTCCGACGAGGAGATCGCCGACGCGCTGGGTGTGTCCAGGGGCACGGTGCGCAGCCAGGCCGCACGGGCGCTCGACAAGCTCAAGGCCGCTTGGAACCGCGAACACGCAGGGGACATCGATGTTCGAGGATGAGCTGACGAAAACGCTGAACGCGGCGGCCAAGTGCGGGCCGCCCGAGGATCTGCTCGCCGGAATCGACGCCCTGCGCCGCCGCCGCAGGCGCCGCCGCGCCGGAGCGGCGCTGGCCGCGTGCGCCGTCGCCGTCGTCGTGGGCGTCGTCACCGCCCTGGTGAGGCCGACCTGGCCGGTGTCTCTGCCGGCGACGACTCCCAGCACCATGGCGACGGACCTGACGGACAGGGTCGCCCGGGCGACCCTGCGCATTCCCGCCCGTTCCCCGGAGGGCCACAAGTACGAGGGGGTCGAGGCGATCGACACTCACCGGTTGTTGCTGCTCAGCGAACGCGGCTTCGACCTGTACGACGCGTCCACCGGCAGGATCACTCCAGTGGTGCGACTGCCCGGCCGAGCCGATGTCCGGACGGTACGGGCCAACGAACGGCATGTCGTCTGGGCGGTCAACGTCAAGTCGTCCGAGCGGAAGACCCAGCCTTCCAGTTCCATCGACAGTGCGCAGGACCGGGCGAGCTCCTCGCTCCGGAAGCTCGGCACCCCCGAGTACTGGACGGTGCCATTGTCCGGGGGCACTCCGCGCAAGCTGCCGCCGACGCTCGGGGGCCCCTTCGACCTCATCGGCGACGACCTGATCACGCTCGACGGGTCCGGCGCGCGTCGAACGGCGCTCTCCGGCGGTCAGCCCCAGCCGATACCCGGCGCCGACAACGCCCTCGCACTGGACCTGCCGTGGGTGCTGCTCGCGACCGAGCCCGCTGTCCTCGGTCAGGAACCGGCCGAGTCGCTCAACGTCCTGACGGGAGAGAAACGGCGACTGACGGCAGACCTGTGCGCGTCGTCCGCATGCCTGCATGCTCCGCTGCACCTGTGCTCGTCCGACTGGTGCATCCGCGAAGACAGGGCGGGCAAGCCGTTCGCCCGGCGGACGGACGGCTCACGGACGGTGCCACTGCCCGGCGCCAGTACGGAGCCCCCGGCCTTGAACCGGTTCGCCGTCCTGGACGGCGGGCGGCGGCTGTTCGACCTCACCACGGGAGCGAGCGCCGTCTTCGACCCGCCGGGCTCGCACGAAGTCCCGCCCTCCGGCACCGGCACCGGCGGCGGCCGGCGGCTCCTGGCGAGGAGCGCGGGCGATGTCATCTGGGTGGTCAACCTCAAGGCTCTCAGCTGAGAGTCCTCATCACGCGCGAGGGACGGCTCGGCAGGACGGCTCGGCAGCGCGGGCCTGGCGCGCACCCGGCCGGCAGCCGGGTCACACGTGCCGGGTCAGCTCTTCTTATTGGAGTTGTAGATCCCGTTCACCACGATGATCCCGAGCCAGACCCAGAAGAGCCCGCTGGTCCGGTCCGCGAACGCCAGCACCAGGGTCATGACCGCGCCCAGGCTCATCGAGACGATGGCCAGGGCCAGTCGCTGCCCTTCCGTCGGTCCCGAGCGGGCCGCCTTGCCGGCCTCCGGGGTGAGCTGGGCCACGCGTTCGTCCACCCGCCGGTCGATCTCGTTGCCCATCCGGTCGAGGAACGACTCCACGACCGCGTCCTCGAACTCCGGCCCGAGGTCGCGACGCGCGGACACGGCGGCTCGTAGTTCATCCCCAGTAGTCATATGTCGAGATATAACGGGATTAGAGGCTATCGAGCAAGGATGTCATCGAGGTTGTAACTGACTGGACGCTCCAACTGCTCATACGTGCACGATTCGGGCGTACGGTCGGGCCGCCACCGGCGGAACTGCGCGGTGTGCCGGAACCGGTCGCCCTCCATCTGGTCGTAGGCCACCTCGATCACCAGCTCGGGCCGCAGCGGGATGAACGACAGGTCCTTCTTGGCGTTCCACCGAGAGACCGCCCCCGGCACCCGCTGCCCGCCCGTCGCGGGCCCGGCGGCCGGCTGGCCCACATTGGCCACCGCCTGCTCGGCCCAGTGGCCCCAGGGATGCTCGCTCAGCTCGGCGAGGTATGGCCTGATCTCCTCGACCAGCTCCGCCCTGCGCTTCATCGGGAACGAGGCCGCCACGCCCACGTGATGCAGCCGCCCGTCGTCGCCGTAGAGGCCGAGCAGCAGCGAGCCCACGATCGGACCCGACTTGTGCTCCCGGTAGCCGCAGATCACGACGTCGGCGGTGCGTTCGTGCTTCACCTTGAACATCGTGCGTTTGTCGGGCACGTATGGCTGGTCGCCCGGCTTGACGATGATGCCGTCGAGCCCGGCCCCCTCGAACATCTCGAACCACTCGCCCGCCTGCTCCTCGTTGGTCGTGACCGGCGTCAGCCGGACGGACCCGCTCTTCTCCTCCGGGAAGAGCTGCTCCAGCCGGGCCCGCCGCTCCGCGAACGGCGCCTCAAGCAGCGACTCGTCGCCCACCGCCAGCAGGTCGAAGGCGACGAACTGGGCCGGTGTGCGCTCCGACAGCATGGTCACCCGCGACTTGGCCGGATGGATGCGCTGCTGCAGCGCGTCGAAGTCGAGCTGGGAGCCCATGGGCAGCACGATCTCGCCGTCCACGACGACCTTGTCGGGCAGTTCGGCCCGCACCGCCTCGACCAGCTCGGGGAAGTAGCGCGTGAACGGCCGTTCGTTACGGCTGCCCAGGTAGACCTCGTCGCCGTCGCGGAAGACGATGCAGCGGAAGCCGTCCCACTTCGGCTCGTAGAACAGCGTGCCGTCCTGCTTGGGCATGGCCTTGACCGGCTTGGCCAGCATCGGCGCCACCGGCGGCCGCACCGGCAGATTGGGCACCGGCTCCGGCTCGGGGTCAGGCTCCGGTGCGGCCTTCTCGGCCGCCCGAGCTTCCGGTGACGGCGCCGCCGCAGGTGCGGTCGCGTCCGCATCGGCCGCCGGAGGTGTGGTCGCGTCCACGTCAGGCTCCGGAGTCCGGCTCGGTGTCCGGCTCGGTGTCCGGCTCGGTGTCCGGTCGGTCATGGCTCTGCTCCCTCGTGTACTTGCAGAAGAGGACCCCCTCCTCTTCCAGCACCTGACTGAGTTCAAGTGCCGTCTGGGCCGGCTCGCCGTTCTGGATGCGGGCCGCGCCGCCCCCGACCAGCAGCGGGCTGATCGTCAGGCACAGCTCGTCGACCAGGCCGCCGGCCGAAAGCTGGGCGTTGACGCGGGGACCGCCCTCGCACAGCACCCTGGTCAGGCCCCGGTCGTGCAGCGCGGCCACCGCCCGCCGCAGGTCGACGCCCTGCTCGCCGGCCACGATCAGGTCGGACCGCTCGGCCGCCGTCTTGCGCCGCTCGTGCGGGGCGGCCTCGCAGGTGATGACGATGGTGCGGCTGGGCGCGCTGGTGAACAGCTCGCCGTCGAGGTCGAGATCGAGGCTGCGGGTGATCACGGCGATCGGCGGCACCTCGGGCCGGCCCCGCCTGATCTGCGCCCACCACTCGCGCGGCGGCACCGGGCCGTACTTCTCCTTGCGCACGGTCGCGGCGCCCGCGACGATGACGTCGGCCAGGCCGCGCAGGGTCTGGAAGATGCGCTTGTCGCCCTTGCTGGACAGCCCGCCGGAGCGCCCGTCGAGCCAGGCCGCGCCGTCGGCGCTGGACACCATGTTGAGCCGCAGCCACGGACGGCCCTCGGGATAGGCGTACGCCTGCACGATGTCCGGGTTGTCCTGAATGTCGGGATAGATGCGCCGCACTCCTCTACCTTGGCACACCGCACCGACAATCAACCCCGAGGGGAGCGCGGGGTCAGGGGTTGGGCTGCCTGGGCTGGCGCAGCACCTGGAGCGAGCGGGCTGTGACGGCCACCACGGCGTTGGGCAGCCAGCGCTCGTCGAGGAACGCGTCCTCCACCGTATCGTGGTTGGTGTCGAGCACCGGCAGCCACGCCGTGCCGAACTCCTCGCCGGGCAGCGTGAACGGCATGTTCTCGTGGTGGGCGTTGATCAGCAGCAGGAAGGAGTCGTCGACGATCCGCTCGCCGCGCGGCCCAGGCTCGGTGATCGCCTCGCCGTTCAGATAGACCATCAGCGACTTGGCGTAGCTGATGTGCCAGTCGCCCGCCGTCATCTCGCGCCCGCCGGGCGTGAGCCAGACCAGGTCCCGCTTGCCGTTGTCGGGGTGGCGGCCGTGGAAGAAGCGACGGCGCTGGAAGACCGGATGCTCGCGGCGCAGCTTCGACAGCGCGCGGACGAAGTCGAGCAGATCGGACTCGGCGCGCACCATCGACCAGTCGACCCAGGCCAGCTCGTTGTCCTGGCAGTAGGCGTTGTTGTTGCCGCGCTGGGTGCGGCCGATCTCGTCGCCGTGGGACAGCATGGGCACGCCCTGCGACAGGAACAGCGTGGCCAGGAAGTTGCGGCGCTGGCGGCGGCGCAGCGTGACGATCTGCGGGTCCTCGACCGGGCCCTCCGCGCCGCAGTTCCAGGACCGGTTGTCGTTGGTGCCGTCGCGGTTGTCCTCACCGTTGTCCTCGTTGTGCTTGTGGTCGTAGGAGACCAGGTCGGCGAGGGTGAAGCCGTCGTGGCAGGTGACGAAATTGATCGAGGCGACGGGGCGGCGGCCGGAGGACTCGTACAGGTCGGCGGAGCCGGTCAGGCGGGAGGCGAACTCGGGCAGGGCCGAGTGGGTGCCTCGCCAGAAATCTCGTACGATGTCGCGATATTTGCCGTTCCACTCCGTCCACAGGGGCGGAAAGTTCCCGACCTGGTAGCCGCCCGGACCGACGTCCCACGGCTCGGCGATCAGCTTGACCTGCGAGATCACCGGATCCTGCTGGATCAGGTCGAAGAACGCGCTCAGCCGGTCGACGTCGTGCAACTCCCTGGCCAGGGCCGAGGCCAGGTCGAAGCGGAACCCGTCGACGTGCATCTCCAGCACCCAGTAACGCAGGGAGTCCATGATGAGCTGCAGCGCGTGCGGCGAGCGCACGTTGAGCGAGTTGCCGCAGCCGGTGTAGTCGAGGTAGTAGCGCCGGTCGCCGTCGTGCAGCCGGTAGTAGGCGGCGTTGTCGATGCCCCTGAAGCCCAGCGTGGGCCCCATGTGGTCGCCCTCGGCCGTGTGGTTGTAGACCACGTCGAGGATGACCTCGATGCCGGCCTCGTGCAGCGCCCGCACCATGGCCTTGAACTCCAGCACCTGCTGCCCCCGCGTCCCCGCGCTGGAGTAGCGGCCGTGGGGCGCCAGGTAAGCCATGGTGTTGTAGCCCCAGTAGTTCGTCAGCCCGCGCGCCACCAGGAAGTGCTCGGGGACGTAGTGGTGCACCGGCATCAGCTCGACCGCCGTCACCCCGATCGACAGCAGGTGCTCGATGATCGCGGGATGCCCGATGCCGGCGTACGTGCCGCGCAGGTCGGGCGGCACGTCGGGGTGGCGCATGGTGAGCCCGCGCACGTGGGCCTCGTAGATCACGGTCTCGTGGTACGGGATGCGCGGCAGCCGGTCGTTGCCCCACTCGAAGAACGGATTGATCACCACGTTCTTCGGCATGTAGGGCGCGCTGTCCTCGGTGTTGCGCCTGGTCGGATCGGTGAAGTAGTAGGGGAACAGCGCCTGGTTCCAGGTCAGCTCACCGTCGATGGCCTTGGCGTAGGGGTCGAGCAGCAGCTTGGCCGGGTTGCACCGGTGGCCCTGGGACGGCTCGTTGGGCCCGTGGACGCGGTAGCCGTAGCGCTGGCCCGGCTGGATGCCCGGCAGGTAGCCATGCCAGACGAACCCGTCGACCTCGGGCAGTTCGACGCGCTCCTCGGAGCCGTCATCGTGGAAAAGGCACAGCTCGACCCGCTCGGCGACCTCGGAGAACACCGAGAAACTGGTGCCCACGCCATCCCAGGTGCCGCCGAGTGGATAGGGCTCGCCCGGCCAGACCTCACGCATGTGGCCCAATTGTCGCACGCTGAAGCGGTCTTGGTCTTGTTATGGCTCGATCGCTTCGCTCGCGAGCCACGGAACCCCACGTCGGGAGGGGCTCCGTGGCGGGCGGGAGGCTAGAGCAGCTCGGCCTTGAGCGTGATCGTCGTGCCCGTCAGCGCCTTGCTCACCGGGCAGTTCGCCTTGGCCGTCTCGGCGGCCTCCTGGAACTGCTCGGCCGTGAGGCCGGGCACGTGACCCTGCACGGTGAGCACGATGCCCGTGATGCCCTCACCCGGCTGGAACGTGACGTCGGCACTCGTGCGCAGCGACTCCGGCGGCGTGCCGGCCCCGGCCAGCCCGTGGGACAGCGCCATCGAGAAGCAGGACGAGTGGGCGGCGGCGATCAGCTCTTCCGGCGAGGTCTTACCGTTGGCCGCCTCGGCCCTGGACGGCCAGGAAACCTCGAACGTGCCGACTCCCGACGTGTCGAGCGACACGGTGCCCGAACCGTCGAGCAAGGCGCCTTTCCACTGTGTGGTAGCGGTGCGTGTGGTGGCCATGGCGTTGTGCTCCCTCCTGTATGGACTTCCGACCTTATCGCGCGGCGAAACAGGCACGCCGACCGTCATCCGGCTCTACATTTGCCGCGAATAATGACATGCTCGGGTCGCGGCGCACCCGCCGCCTTGGTCCGGATTAAACGGGAGTGTGGTGCCAGTGGAGGCACCGTACGACGACCGCCTGCTGCATCAGCGAGTGGTCGGCGGCGATGAGTCCGCTCTGGGCGAGGTCTACGATCGGCTCTCCTCGCTGATCTTCGGTCTCTCCCTGCGGGTCACCAGGGACCGGGTGATCGCCGAGGACATCACGCAGGAGGTGTTCCTCGTCTTCTGGGAGCGGCCTTTGGCCTACGACCCGGAACGGGGCACGCTGCGTGCCTGGCTGGCCACGATCGCCCACCGGCGCGCGGTCGATCACGTACGCGCCGAGGAGCGCAGGAGGGTCTCGGCACTCGGCCCGAGATTGTTCGAACGCGAGCCCGTGCGGCTGGAGGACACCGTGCTCGCCGCCGACGAGGCCGAACGGGTCCGGCAGGCGGTCACGTCGTTACCCGACGGCCTGCGGGAAGCGGTCGAGCTGGCGTACTTCGGCGGCAGGACCTACCGGCAGGTCGGAGAGGAACTGGGCGTGCCGGAGGGCACGGCCAAATCGCGCATCCGGCTGGCGCTGCGGCGCCTGGCGGACGCGCTCGCCGAGGAGGAAGTGTGATGAACACCCCGCCGCCGCACGCCGGGCGGGCGTTCGCGCCCGCGGACGGCACGCCGGACGCGGGATCGCCGTACGCGCGGCCGGTGTTCGCGCACGCGGGAAGCAGTCTTACGGACGCGGGGCCGCCGCACACGTGCCCTTCGTCCACGCACGCGCAGGAAGAGGTGTGATGGACCCCGTCGAGCGTCTCTATCTGGACGCGATGATGGAGGACCCGGCGGTGCCGGCCCACTCGTTGCGACCCCAGCTCCTGTCCGGGGCCAGGGCCCGGCGCAGGCCCGCGGCCCCCACCGCCGCCTGGGCCGAGCCGTACGCCGGCCGCGTGGCCGCCATGGACGCCCTGCTGGCCTCGGCCGCGGAGGACGACTGGTCGCGCGTCATCGTCGAGGGCTGGACGCTGCAGGAGCTCGTCGCCCACCTGGCCGCCAAGGACAGCCTGCTGGCCGCCTCCGTCGGAGCTCCCGTGCTGGGCCCGCCGATCGGCGCGCCCGACTCGACGAGCCGGACGAACGACCTCCAAGCCTACGAACGTGCCCGCAGCCCCGAACAGACCAGGAGGGACTGGCGCGCCCAGGCCGACGCCCTCTGCCGCCACCTGGCCGATCTGCCGCCCACGACTCCGACCACGCTGGACGGCCTTGAGGTGGTGGCGAGCGACCACATCCTGGCCAGGAGCCTGGAGACGTGGATCCACACGGCCGACGCGGCCCAGATGGCCGAGATCCGGCTGCCCGACCCCGTCGCCGGTCACATCCACCTCCAGGCCGACCTGTGCGCCCGCCTGCTGCCCCTCACGATGTTCATGTCCGGCATGGACGGCACCGGCCGCACGGCGCACGTGACGCTGACGGGCGCGGGCGGCGGCGAGTGGCGGGTCGCCCTGGGCGTCGCCGACACCGAGCCGGGCGAGCCGGACGTGCGCATCACGGCGGACGTGGTGACGTTCTGCTTCCTGCTCGGCGGCAGGGGGGACCCGGGGGACTTCCCCGCGGAGCTGGAGGGAGACCTCTCCCTGGCCAGGGACATCCTCATCTCGGCCCCCGCCCTTTCCGGCCCCTAAAAGAGCTTTGCCACGTTAATTACCGCAGTCCTATAAAGCGTTATTTCCGAATGTCGCTGCTCCCTGGTGAACGGCGGAGATTTGACCGCTTGTTGGGGGTTCATAGCGGGAATCGCCGGCGCGCCCGTCGTTCCAGAAGAACGGCCGGAGCGACGGCCGAGTCGAGGCCGGTGATCGCGGAGGTCGTCGTCTAGGCTCGGCTCATGACGAGAGGGGGGTCCTCGTGGCGGACGAAGTGACAGGTCTTGCGGGCCTGCTGTACGAGTTCGGGCTGCTCAAGCGCTACAAGCGGACCGGTTGGCTGGTGGCGGGCGTACGCGACCCCGAGAGCATCGCCGAGCACTCCTTCCGCGCCGCCGTCATCGCCAGCGTGATCGCCAGGCTGGAAGGGGCCGACCCGGAGCGGGCCGCGTTCATGAGCCTGTTCCACGACACGCAGGAAACCCGCATCACCGACATCCCGTACATCGGCAAGCGCTACCTCAAGCCGCCCTCCAACGAGGACGTCACCGCGGACCAGATGCGGGGCGTGCCGGCGGAGGTGGCCGACATGGTCGGCGACGCGGTCGGCGAGTACGAGGAGAAGGCCAGCCTGGAGGCCGTCTGCGCGCGCGACGCCGACAAGCTGGAGTGCCTCATCCAGGCCGTCGAATACCGCGAGCAGGGGCACCAGAACGTGCAGGGCTGGATCGACAGCTCCCTGGCCGCGCTCACGACCACGACGGGCAAGCGGCTGGCCGAGGAGGCGTTGAGCACGGGGACCCTCGACTGGGTGGTCCGCGTGCTCAACGGCGACTGACAGCCACGACGGCCCGGCGGGCGGCGCCGGCGGTCGTCCGGGAGACCAGGCGCCGGCGCTCGCTGACGGGCTGTACGGGCCTCTACCGGCCTTATTCGCCGGCGGGGCGGGTGACGAGCTCTCTGGCGTACTCGTCGTCGCTCTCCGCCAGCACCCGCTCGACCCCCCGCGCGGCCCGTTCGTCGCCGCGCAGGGCCAGCCCGCGGGTCGCCTCGGCCACCGTGCGCAGGTCGGTGTCGCTCAGCCGGGCCGCCAGCGCCTCCCTGATCCCGGGCGTGTCGGCGGCCAGCCCGGCGACCCCGGCGGTGGCCCAGTCGCGGATCTCGGAGTCGTCGTCCTCGGTCATCGAGATGAGCAGCGCCAGCCCCTCCTCGTCGTCCGGCGGCAGCACGTCGGCCAGGGCGATCGGGTCGGTCATCGTGCGCTTGTGACCGGGCCGCCCGATGACGTCGAGCACGTACGGCAGCGCCCGCGGATCGCCCTGGTGCCCCAGCCCCGCCAGCACCGAGCGCAGCACCTGCGGGTTGCTCTCCGTGGTGACCATCTTCTGCAGCAGCGGCAGGGTCCGGTCGAGGTACGGCTTCTCCCCGTCCTCGGTGAACCCGAACTGGGAGATGGCGTCGACCCCGAACTCCCGCTCCCTCGCGTCCTCGCTCAGGCACAGCCGGGCCAGCGCGTCGTACGTCTCCTCGTCGCCCCGCTTGTTCAGCGTGTCGGCCACGATCCACCAGGTCTCGGCGTCCTCGTCGAGGTCGCGGTGGGCCAGCGCCCGCGCCACGAGCCGCTCGATCGGGGTGTAGACGCCCGCCGCGTCCTCCAGCAGCGTCGCGACGGCCGCGTGGCCGCGCTGGGCCTGCACCTGGTCGCTCTCGGAGCCGTCGGCCGAGCGGCCCGCCACGGTGATCAGCTCGGTGCCGTCCTTGGCGTACTGGCGGGCCACGACGTATTCCCAGTCGTCCTGCTGGAACTCGTCCATCAGCGCGCTCTCCAGGTGCACGCCCACCCAGGCGCCGGCGATCTCCAGCGGGGTGTCGCCCTCGCCGTCGTACTTCTCGTGGTCGGCCCCGGCCTCCAGCAGCGCCTGCACCACGCCCAGCGCGCCTCGCCTGGCGGCCAGCGTGAGCGGGGTGTCGCCGTCGTCGTTGGTGACGTCCACGTCGGCGCCCGCCTCGATCAGCATCCGGGCGACCTCGGCCTGTCCGTTGGTGGCGGCCCAGAGCAGCGCCGTCCAGCCGCCGTCCTCCCGGCCGTCGACCTGGGCGCCGGCGTCGAGCAGCGCCCTGGCCACCTCTGTGCGGTCCCTGGCGGCGGCCGCGCACAGCGGCAGCCCGCCCTCCTCGCCCTCGCTGGGCGTGTTGGGATCGGCGCCGGAGGCGAGCAGCTTGCCGACGGTCTCGATCTCGCCGTTCATCGCCGCGCGGTAGAGCTGTTCCTCATGCATGACAGGGACCCTAGCCTGGTCCGGCCGCGCCCCGGACCAAGCCAG
Organism: Nonomuraea maheshkhaliensis; assembly: GCF_039529435.1. Lineage (NCBI taxonomy): Bacteria > Bacillati > Actinomycetota > Actinomycetes > Streptosporangiales > Streptosporangiaceae > Nonomuraea > Nonomuraea maheshkhaliensis. Next base: position 46,523 of record NZ_BAAAMU010000002.1, on the reverse strand, counting down.
GGCCCCGTGTCATGGCGTGGTACGCACCCGGCCCCCGCCGGGGTTCAATGACGATGCCGAACCTGCATCGTTCGCAGGGGGTCGTGATTCCTACCAAAGTAGGGGCTTCAAGGCGATCGAAACGCGATATGTTGCGAGTATGACTGATCCTGGTGAGCTCCGCGCGTCGGACGCCGAGCGCGAGGCCGTCGTCGAGCAGCTCCGTGTCGCCTCGGTCGAGGGCCGGCTCTCACTCGTCGAGCTGACGGACAGGACGGAGGCGGCCTACACCGCCACCACCCACGCCGAGCTGGCTCTGCTCACCCAGGACCTGCCCGCGGCCGGCACGCCCGCCCCCGCCCCCGTCGTGCCCCGGGAGGGCAGGAAGCGGCGGTGGTTCGTCGGCGTCATGGGCGACTCCAAGCGGCGCGGCACGTGGCGCATCGACCAGGAGCTCGGTGCCGTCGCGGTGATGGGCGACGTCGTGCTCGACCTGCGCGAGGCCGAGGTGCGCACCGACCGCGTGGAGATCCTGGCGGTCTCCGTGATGGGCGACGTCAAGATCATCGTCCCCGACGGGGTGAACGTGGACCTCGACGGCATGGCGATCATGGGCGACAAGAAGGTCAAGGTGAACCAGGCGCCTCCCGGCATGAACGTGCCGGTGGTGCGCGTGCAGGCGTACGCGATCATGGGCGACGTCAAGGTGGTCGGCGACTCGCACGCCCAGCCGCTCCAGCGCCGCCTCACCGCCTGGCGCGAGCACTGGCGGCGGCTGCACGGCGAGGACTGGCGCGAGCTGGGCCGCCAGCTGCGCGCCGACACCCGCGAGCTGAACAGGCAGATCCGCGACGCCCACCGCGACCTGGGCCGAGGCTACTGAGCCGGACGGCCGCGACCAGCCCGCCGAACCAGCGGGGTCAGCCCGCCAGGGGCACCGGCTGCCGCCGGGCCGCCTCGTACCGTTCCAGCAGCACGTCCACCAGCTCGGGCGCGGGCCCGAGCACGTCGGCCACCACCTCGGCGCCCGCCTCCAGCGTCTCGCGCCGCACCTTGTCGGCGAAGTAGCCGGGAGCCAGCAGGTAGGGGGCCACGACCACTCTCGGCGCTCCCGCCCGCCGCAGCGCGGCCACGGCCTCGGCGGGGGAGGGACGGGCGGCGGAGGCGTACGCGGCCGTGACGGTCCACCAGCCGGACCGCCGCCAGCCCCGAGCCAGCGCGGCGACGACCCCGTTGGCCCTGGTGTCACTGGAACCCGCCGAGACCAGCACCACGGCCGTCTCAGGGTCGCCCACGGTCACCCCAGCCTCGCTCAGCCGCCGTTCGAGCACCGAACGCAGCGCGGGATGCGGCCCGAGCGTGCGCCCGTAGTGGACGAGCAGGCGCGGCTCGCGGGCGCGCACCTCGTTGAGCGCGGCCGGCAGGTCCACCCGGCTGTGGTAAGCCTCGGTGAGCAGCAGCGGGAGCACCACGGCCCGCTCCAGGCCGCGCAGCGCCTGGCCGAGCGTGGGAGCGCTGTGGTCGAGATAGGCCACCCTGACGTCCCGCGGCACCTGGCCGAGCAAGGCGGCCACGGTGGCGGGGGGGCGGGGGGCTCGCGCCCCGTGGGCCACCGCCACCAGTGGCACGCCGCCGGGGGCCGTCCCGCCTGCCAACGGGACGGGTCCCCCACTGGGGATCACAGGTGAATGCCGCATTCGACCTTCCCCAGGCCCGCCCAGCGTCCGCTGCGCGGATCCTCACCCTCGGCGACCTGCCGCGTGCACGGGGCGCAGCCGATCGACGGGTAGTTGTCGTAGTGCAACGGGTTGATGAGCACCCCGTTGTCGGCGATGTAGTTGTCGACGTCCTCCTGCGTCCAGGCCGCGATCGGGTTGACCTTCACCATCTGCCGCTTGGCGTCCCACTCCACGACCTTGGTGCCGGTCCTGCTGGTCGCCTCGTCGCGGCGGATGCCGGAGATCCACGCCAGGTACGGTTCGAGCGCCCGGTTGAGCGGCTCCACCTTGCGCAGGTAGCAGCACAGGTCGGGGTTGCGGCCGAACAGGCGGGGGCCGAGGTCGCGATCCTGCTCCTCGACCGTCCGCGACGGCTTGACGTCGATCACGTTGACGTCATAGACCTGCCGCACGGCGTCCCGCGTGCCGATCGTCTCGGCGAAGTGGTAGCCGGTGTCGATGAACAACACGTCCACGCCGGGCTTGACCCTGCTCACCAGGTCGATGAGGAGGGCGTCGCTCATCGAGGAGGTCAGGCACAGCCGGTCGCCGAACGTGGCCGCCGCCCAGCGGATGATCTCGCGGGCGGGGGCTCCCTCCAGGAACAGCGCGGCGGACTCGACGATGTCCTGAAGGTCGAGAGCGTCGCGTTGCTCTCTCAACCCGATCTCGATGTCGGCCAGCGTCATATCTTCACTCCGATTCCCAGGAATTTCAGCTTGAAGGCACGAGCGCAGGCGCGGCAGTACCAGCCGCCGTCGCCCTGGTAGGGCTCAAGGTCCTCGTCGCCGCAGTAGGGGCAGTGGAAGGGGACCGCTCGTGTGGTCATTTCAGGTCGGCCTCGTCTGCTCGCTGGACCCAGTCGGCGAACGATTCGCCTTCCTTCTTCTGGCTGTCGTAGTTGGACACGACACGCGACACGTAGTCGGGCAGCGCCTTGGCGGTGGTCTTGAGGCCGCGCACCTTCCTGCCGAACCCGGCGTTGGTGCCGAGCGAGCCGCCGAGGTGGATCTGGTAGCCCTCGACCTGGTCGCCGTTCTCGTCCACGACGAGCTGGCCCTTCAGACCGATGTCGGCCACCTGGATGCGGGCGCAGGAATTGGGGCAGCCGTTGACGTTGATGGTCAGCGGCTCCTGGAAGTCGGGCAGCCGCCGCTCCAGCTCGTCGATCAGGTCCATGGCGGTGGCCTTGGTCTCGACGATGGCGAGCTTGCAGTATTCGATGCCGGTGCAGGCCATCGTCTGGCGGCGGAAGGTGGACGGGTTGACCTGGAGGTCGGCCGCCTCCAGCTCGGCCACGACGGAGTCGACCCGGTCGGGCGCGATGTCGAGGACGACCATCTTCTGCTCGACCGTGGTGCGGACCCGGTCGGAGCCGTGCCGTTCGGCGATGTCGGCGATCCGGTGCAGGGTGTCGCCGTCGACCCGGCCCACCTTGGGCGCGAAGCCCACGTAGAAGTTGCCGTCCTTCTGCGGGAAGACGCCCACGTGGTCACGCCGGTTGCCGCGCGGCAGCTCGGGCGCGGGCCCGTCGGGCAGCCGCTCCTTGAGGTATTCGGTCTCCAGGACCTCGCGGAACTTCTCCGGCCCCCAGTCGTTGACCAGGAACTTGATCCGGGCCCGGTGGCGCAGCCGCCGGTAGCCGTAGTCGCGGAAGATCCCGACGACGCCCTCGTGGACGTCGGCGGCCTTGTCGGGGCTGACGAACACGCCGAGCCGCTTGGCCAGCATCGGGTTGGTGGACAGCCCGCCGCCGACCCACAGGTCGAAGCCGGCCTCACCCCGCTCGTTGACCACGCCGACGAACGCGACGTCGTTGATCTCGTGCACCGTGCAGTGCGCCGGGCAGCCGCTCAGCGCCGTCTTGAACTTGCGCGGCAGGTTGGAGTAGGCCGGGTTGCCGACGACCCGGTCGTAGATCTCCGTGATCTGGCCGGAGGCGTCGATCACCTCGTCGGTGTCGATCCCGGCGAGCGGGCAGCCCATGATGACGCGCGGGGTGTCGCCGCACGCCTCGGTGGTGGACAGGCCGACGGCCTCCAGCCGCTCCCAGATGTCGGGCACCGACTCGATCTCGATCCAGTGCAGCTGGATGTTCTGGCGGTCGGTGATGTCGGCGGTGCCGCGGGCGTAGTCGTTGGAGATGTCGGCGATCGCGCGGAGCTGGGCCAGGTCGAGCTGGCCGCCGTCGATGCGCACGCGCAGCATGAAGTAGCGGTCGTCCAGCTCCTCGGGCTCCAGGATGGCGGTCTTGCCGCCGTCGATGCCGGGCCTGCGCTGGGTGTAGAGGCCGTACCAGCGCATGCGTCCGCGCAGGTCGGCCGGGTCGATCGAGTCGAAGCCCCGCTTGGAGTAGATGTCGATGATCCGTTGGCGGACGTTGAGGCCGTCGTCGTTCTTCTTGTTCTCTTCGTTCTTGTTGAGCGGCTCGCGGTAGCCGAGGGCCCACTGGCCTTCGCCGCGCGGGCGTTTGTGGTGCCGGCTGGCAGGAGTGCGGCTGGCAGGGGTGCTCATTGCGCGTCCTTCGATTCATGGGCGCGCGCAGTGTTCCCACCTGGCCTCATCATCGAGGGCAGGGCTGGAGAGGAAGGGTGCGACGCGCTCAGCGGTAGAGAAACAAGTGAGTTAGCGGGCGTCGCAACAGATGGCACTGCGGACACGCTGAAGATCGACGTGGCGTCGACCGACGAGCATGGGGTCCGCTGGCATGGTTCGAGATTACTCTGGCTGTCCGGGATGTCCAAGACGGGGTCCAGAGTGTGGGATGGTTCACCCCTGGCGTGGCCAGTCCAGATCCGACTCCTGGGGCTGCTCCTCCGTCTTGTGCTGGCAGTCGCACCATGAGCCGCCGCGGCAGTCCTCGTGACGCTTGTCCTTGCAGCTCTCGCAGATCACGCTTGCATTATGGACCTCATGGCCGAACTGCTCGGCGACCTGCGTGCCGAGACCGCCTCCTTCGAAGAACTGCTCCAGCCCCTGCGGGACGACGACTGGGAGCGGCGCACCCCCGCCGAGGGATGGGCGATCCGTGACCAGGTGAGCCATCTCGCCTGGTTCGACGACGCGGCCGTGCTCGCCGCCACCGACCCCGCCGGCTACGACGCGCTGCTCGGCCGGTTCGGCTCCGTGGACGACGTGGCCGAGGCGACGCGGGGGATGCCGCCGGGCGAGTTGCGGGCGTGGTTCGGCGCCTCCCGCGCCCGCGCCCTTGAGGTGTTCGCCACGCTCGACGCCCGGGACCGGCTGCCGTGGTTCGGGCAGCGGATGTCGGCGGCATCGTTCGCGACCGCGCGGCTCATGGAGACGTGGGCGCACGGTCAGGACGTCGCCGACGCGCTCGGCGTGGTCAGGGAGCCGACGGAGCGGCTGAGGCACGTGGCGACGATCGGCTTCAGGGCCCGGCCCTACAGTTTCGCCGTACGCGCGCTGCCCGTCCCCGAGGAGCTCGTACGGGTGGAGCTGAGCCTGCCCGGCGGCGGCACCTGGACGGCGGGGCCGCAGGAGGCCGCCGACGTCGTCCGCGGGACGATCCTCGACTTCTGCCTGGTCGTGACCCAGCGCATCCACCTGTCGGACACCGGCCTGGAGACCACCCCCGGCCCCGCGCGGGCCTGGATGGAGATCGCCCAGGCGTTCGCCGGCGGCCCCGGGAAGGGACGGGCGCCCAAGTCGGGGTGAGGCCAGGGTCCTGCCGGATGACACCGGCCTCATGATCGGTGACATGCTGTGAGCATGCGCACAATCCTCAACGTCATCTGGCTGGTGTTCGCGGGCGTCTGGCTGGCCCTGGGCTACGCGCTGGCCGGCGTCATCTGCTGCATCCTGATCGTGACGATCCCCTTCGGGATCGCCTCGTTCAGGATCGCGGCCTACGCGCTGTGGCCGTTCGGCCGGACGGTCGTGCGCGACCCGGACGCGGGCGTCTTCTCCCTGCTCGGCAACGTCATCTGGTGCGTGGTGGCCGGCATCTGGCTGGCCATCGGGCACGTGGTGACCTCGATCCCGCTGTTCATCTCCATCATCGGCATCCCCATGGGCGTGGCCAACATCAAGCTCATCCCCGTCTCCCTCCTCCCCCTGGGCGCGCGCATCGTCGACAACGACTGACCACCGCCGACCACTACCGGCCACGACTGACCGGCGACTGGGCCGCTAGAGGTGGCGCGGGGGACGTAAGCTGTGCCGAAGAGTCACTGCGAATAACCGTTGGGTGCCATGACGTCCACCGATGCGCCTCCCCGGCCCAAGCGCGGCCTGGTCTCCCATGCTCGCGCGCGGCTCAACTGGGTGCTCGACACCAAGTCGTGGGCGATCGTGCGCGCGTCCACCAACGCCGGCGTCACCTACCGGGTGACCGGCCTGGCCGGCGAGGCCGCGTTCTTCGCGCTGCTGTCGCTGCCGCCGTTCGTGCTGGGCCTCATCGGCGTGCTGGGCAAGCTCGGCACCTGGCTCGGCCCCACGGTCGTCACCCAGGTGAAGACCTGGGTGATCGACCAGGCGGGGCTGCTGTTCACCGGCGACGCCGTCAACAAGGTGATCAACCCGCTCATCACCGACGTGCTGAGCGACGACGCCGGCAAGGTGTCGATCATCTCGCTGGGCTTCCTGCTGTCGCTCTGGTCCGGCTCCAGGGCGCTCTACGTCTACGTCGACCTCATCTCCGTCGCCTACGGGCTGGGGGAGGAGCGCGGCATCATCCGCACCCGGCTGATGTCCTTCGGCCTCTACGTCATCGGGCTGATCATCGGGATCATCGTCATGCCGATCCTGGTCGTCGGCCCGACCCTGATCAAGGACGCCCTGCCGGCCGACTACGGCATCCTCATCGACCTGCTCTACTGGCCGGTCGTCATCATCGGCTCGGTGCTGTTCCTCACCGTGCTCTACCACGTGAGCGTGCCGGTGCGCACCAAGTGGTACCGCGAGCTGCCCGGCGCCATCCTGGCGCTGTTCCTGTGGATCCTGTGCGCGGCGGTGCTGCGCGCGGTGCTGGCCGCCTGGTTCTCGCCCGTCTCGGTGTACGGGTCGCTGGCGGCGCCGATCGCGCTGCTGCTGTGGCTCTACATCACCGCGCTGGCGGTGCTCATCGGGGCGATATTGAACGCGGAGGTCGACCGGCTCTGGCCCGGCGTGGGCCGCGCCAAATAGGGCGCCGCTCCTGATCACGAGGCGATGAGCGCCTGCCCGCATCCGCTATCGTCTAGGCGTGACGCGACTGGCGCATTGGGTGGGATCGACCACCGGGGAGCGAAAGGAGCGGAGGCCGTGCGCCTGGGTCTTCGCAATTCGTCAACGATGACAGGAGAGTCATGAGTTCTCTCGCTAGCGTCGACCCGCAGATCGCCGAGCTCATCAAGGCGGAAGAGCGTCGTCAGTCCGACACCGTCAAGCTGATCGCGTCCGAGAACTACGTGTCGAAGGCCGTGCTCGAGGCCACCGGCACCGTGCTGACCAACAAATACTCCGAGGGTTACGCGGGCAAGCGTTACTACGAGGGCCAGCAGGTCATCGACCAGATCGAGACCGTGGCCATCGAGCGGGCCAAGGCCCTGTTCGGCGTCAACCACGCCAACGTGCAGCCCTACTCCGGCTCGCCCGCCAACCTCGCCGTCTACATGGCCTTCCTGGAGCCCGGCGACACCGTCATGGGCATGGGCCTGCCGTTCGGCGGCCACCTCACCCACGGCTGGTCCGTCTCGGCCACCGGCAAGTGGTTCAACCCGGTCCGCTACGGCGTGCGCAAGGACACCGGCCGCATCGACCTCGACGAGGTCCGGCAGCTGGCGCTGGAGCACCGGCCCAAGCTGATCTTCTGCGGCGGCACCGCGATCCCGCGCACGATCGACTTCGAGGGCTTCGCCTCGATCGCCCGCGAGGTCGGCGCCGTACTGGCCGCCGACATCGCCCACATCGCCGGCCTGGTCGCGGGCGGCGCCCACCCGTCGCCGGTCGGCCACGCCGACGTGATCTCCACGACCACGCACAAGACGCTGCGCGGCCCGCGCGGCGCCATGCTCATGGCCACCAGCGACGAGCACGCCACCGCGCTCAGGAAGGCCGTCTTCCCCGGCCTCCAGGGCGGCCCGCACAACCACACCACCGCCGCCATCGCGGTCGCGCTGCACGAGGCCGCCCAGCCGTCGTTCCGCGACTACGCCCACCAGGTGGTCGCCAACGCCAAGACCCTGGCCGACGAGCTCGCCTCGCGCGGGTTCGACCTGGTCTCCGGCGGCACCGACAACCACCTCATCCTGCTCGACCTCACGCCCAAGGGCATCGGCGGCAAGCCCGCCGCCCAGGCGCTCGACCGCGCGGGCCTGGAGACCAACTACAACACGGTGCCGTTCGACACGCGCAAGCCGTTCGACCCGTCCGGCATCCGCATCGGCACGCCGTCGGTGACGTCGCGCGGCATGGGCGAGGCCGAGATGCGCCAGATCGGCGCCTGGATGGACGAGGTCGTCACCGCGCTCGCCAAGGGAGATGCGGAGTCGGTTGTCACTCGCGTCCACCATGAGGTGAGCGAGCTCACTGCTCAGTTCCCCGCACCGGGTCTTTAAAGCTTCATATGTTACGGCGGTGCCGGCTTGGCACCTCCCGCCGCGCGGGGCTGAGGGCCTCCAGGGAGACGCCCTCTGACCCGCGCGTGGTCGGCCGCCGTCACGGCGTAACGTTGGCCGTGACGGTGGTTCACCCCCTTGCCTGCCGATGTGCTTTGGCGGGGTCAGCCGGTGTTCGCCGTTGCTGTGATGGTGCCGTCTTGGATGGTGGCTACCGGGATCACGTGTTGTTTCGGGGTCAGGGTGTCGCCCTTCGCGTCCCTGTAGACGCGGGTTTTCTGGGCTGTGGTGGTGACGCGGAAGAGCGTCGCGTGGTAAATCGTGCCGTCGGGGGACAGCCATGGCTCCGGCATGCGCAGGATTTCGCGTGGTCGTAGGGTGACCGCGTCGATCGCGTTCTCCAGGGGCATTCCGCAGGCCACCAGTTTCGTGATCGTGGTGGCCAGGTCGTGCACCGGGCCGGCGACGTTGCGGACGTGGACGTCGGTGCTGATCGTGTGCGGCGGGAAGCCGGCCGCGAGCGCGCGGGAGGCCACCTCGAAGCTGAAGCTGGCCGCCCCGTGACCCACGTCCATCAGCACGCCCCGGTCCAGGGCGCTGGCCAGCGACGGGGCCGGGGCGCCGCCCGCCGTCCACGGCGTTCCGGTCTTGCCGTGGTAGCAGTGGGTGACCACGTCGCCGGCGTCCAGCAGGTCGAGCACGTCGTCGATCAGCGGCGGCGCCTCACCCACGTGGACCAGCAGCGGCAGGCCCGCCTCCCTGGCGACCAGGCGGCCGAGCTGGAGCGGCTGCAGGCCCATCGCGCCCACGATCAGGCCGCTGGAACGCACCTTCACCCCGCACACCACGTCCCGGTGCCGCTCGATCGCGGCCAGGGTGGCGTCCACGTCGATGAACGACGGGTCGGCGGTCTCGCGCAGGTGGACCAGGCCGTGGGAGCCGATGTTCAGCCAGGCCCGCACCCGCGTCCTGGCCGCGGGCAGGACGTAGCGGACCAGGCCGTCGATGGTCGCCTGGCCGGCGCTGCCCGCGTCGGCCAGCACGTGCACGCCCGCGTCGAGGCCCACTCTGTCGGGTGGCAGGCTGATCTCGGTCATCGCGTCGTAGACGTGGGCGTGCAGGTCCACCCATCCGGGTCCCGCCCACAGTTCCCCGGCCTCTCCGGTTGCCGGGGTGTCGTCCGGTTCGGGGAGCGGTGTCAGTCGTGCCGTGCCACCGGAGACCGTCAGCCGGGCCGGAGACGGAGAGCCGATCACGCGCAGGGGTGTGTTCGCCAGGTCCTCGGACGCGTTCCGGGTCATGACAGCGCCTCCGTGACGGCGGCGTTGTGGAAGGTTCTGCGGATGCGGCCGATCGCGTCCGAATCGCGCGTCGGGTGCACCCGGTTGGTCAGCAGCACCGCGAAGAAGTCCAGCTCGGGGTCCACCCACAGGCTCGTCCCTGTGAAGCCGTTGTGCCCGTAGGCGGCCGCGGTGAGCAGGTCGCCGCCGCTGCTCAGCGGCGGCTCGTGCGCCTGCCAGGCCAGCGTGCGGCCGAGCACCCGCGTGCCGGTCATCACGCTCAGCGTGCGCGGCGCGAGCGGGCCGCCGCCGCCCCGGCACAGCCAGCGGCCGAGCCGGGCCAGGTCGGACACCGTGCCGAACATGCCCGCGTGACCGGCGACGCCGCCGAGCACCTCGGCGTTCTCGTCGTGCACCGTGCCCTGGACGACCCGGCCGCGCCACGGGCAGTCCTCGGTGGCCGCCGCCCTGGCCCGGTCCGGCTCGGGGAGCACGAAGGTCGTGGCGTCCATGGCCAGCGGTGCGGTGATCCGGTCGCGTACGAGCCGGTCCAGGGACGTTCCCGAGGCGCTTTCCGCGATCAGTCCGAGGATCATGAAGCCCTGCGAGCTGTACTCCATCCCCGGCTCCGGGCGGAGCGGCAGGTCGACGAGGGCGTCCAGCAGCTTCTCCCGCGTCGGGAAGCGGCGGTAGAGGGGCCGCTGACCGGGGATGCGGGAGGTGTGGGTGAGCAGCTCGGACACGGTGATGTCCGCCTTGTCGGTGCCCGCGTAACGCGGCAGGTGGTGGGCGATCCGGTCGTCCAGGGTGAGCTCGCCCGACTCCACCAGCGCCATGACCGCCAGGCCGACGATCGGCTTGGTGACCGAGGCGAGGTCCCACAGGGTGTCCGTGCCGACCGGGTCGCCGTCCCAGCTCAGCGTGCCGAGGGTGCCGAGCTCGACCGGGCCGCCGGAGCAACCCCACGCCCACGCGGCCCCCGAGAACACCCCCTCCTCCCTCGCCCGCGTCAAAACCCGCCCAGCCGAATGCGGCACCGTCATGCGTTCCTCCCCAGCGCCGCAGAGACCCGGGCGGCGGCGGCCACCACCAGCGGGCCGAGCAGCGGCACGTCGTCCTCGTTCAGGTTGAGGGTCAGCCCCGCCACGCTGACCGCGCCCACCGCCGTGCCGGCCGCGTCGTGGACGACCGCCCCGACGCAGCGCACGTTGGTCTCGTTCTCCTCGTCGTCGACCGCGTATCCGCGCCGGCGCACCTCCTCCAGCTCGGCCATCAGCAGCTCGGGCTCGACGATCGTCTTCGGCGTGTTGCTGATCAGCGGCGCGGTGGCCGCCAGCACGGCGCGCACCTGCTCCTCGGGCAGGTGCGCCAGGATCGCCTTGCCGATCGCGGTGCAGTGCAGCGCGATCTGCGTCCCGACCCGCGAGGCCATCCGGTACGGCTGCTGCGACTCCACCTTGGCCAGGTAGACGGCCGACGAGCCGCTGCGGATCGCGAAGTGCACCGTGTGCGTGGTGTTGCGCTGCAGGTTCTCCAGGATCGGCCGGACCAGTGTGGTCATGTCGCGATCGGTGAGCGCCGCCCCGGCCAGCGCGAGGATCGCCGGGCCCGAGGCGTAGGTGCCGTCGCCGTGCGAGACGGCGTACCCCTGCGCGATGAAGATCTGCAGGATCCGGTGCACGGTCGTCTTGTTGATGCCGGTCCGCAGGGCGATGTCCGCCAGGCGGCGGGGCTGGTCGTGGCCGGCCAGTGCGCCCAGCACGACCAGGGTCTTCTCCACCGAGTTCATTGTCACCTGACCCAAAAGGCTTGACGGACATAACCGAAACGAGCCATATTCAACCACGTGATACGAGATTTCACCATGTGAAACGTAAGAAAGGGAGGCGGGATTCATGTCCGTCCGCGAATTGCCGACCCGCCGGGATCTGTTCAAGCTCGGCGGCCTCGCCGCGGCGGCGCTCTCCCTGGGAGCCTGCGCCAGCACCAAGCCATCGACCGGCGGCCAGGGCGCCGCCGCGTCCGCGCTGCGGGTCTCGCTGGCCTCGGACGCCACCACCCTCGACCCGCACAAGCAGGGCGACCTGCCCTCCATGAACGTGCTGATCAACGTCTTCGACACGCTCACCGTCAGGGACACCGGCGACCAGCTGGTCGGAGGACTGGCCGAGCGGTGGGAGTCGAAGGACGACAAGACCTGGCGCTTCCACCTGCGTAAGAACGTGACCTTCCACAACGGCGAGCCGTGCGACGCCGCCGCCGTGGCCTACAGCATCGAGCGCCTCATCGACCCCGCCACGCAGTCCCCGATCGTGGAGCTGCGCCTGGTCACCGGCGCCAAGGTGATCGACACCCACACCGTGGACCTGGTCACCAAGGAGCCCGACCCGATCCTGCCGGCCAAGCTGTCGCTGTTCGGCGGGGTGATCGTGCCGCCGAAGTACATCAAGGAGAAGGGCGACAAGGTCTTCGCCGAGCATCCGGTCGGCACCGGGCCGTTCACGTTCGAGCAGTGGCAGCGCGACAGCCAGATCACGCTCAAGGCGAACCCGAAGTACTGGAACGGCAAGCCCTCCGTCGAGCAGCTCACCTTCAAGGTCATGCCGGACCCGTCGTCGTCGCTGGCCGCGCTGCAGTCCGGCGAGCTGGACATCGTGACCGGCCTGACTCCGGACGCCGCGCAGCAGCTCGGCGACGCGCCCGGGTTCAAGGTCGTCACCTCGCCGGGCGTGCGCACCTTCTTCGTCTCGCTCGACACCGAAGAGGGCCCGCTGAAGGACAAGCGGGTGCGCCAGGCGCTCAACCACGCCCTCGACGTGGACACCCTGATCGCGTCGGTGCTCAACGGCGCCGCCGAGCGCACCCCGACGCTCATCCCGAAGCAGGCGTTCGGCTTCGACGCCTCCGTGCAGCCGTTCCAGCACGACGTGGCCAAGGCCAAGAGCCTGCTCGCCGAGGCGGGACACTCCGGCGGCTTCAGCCTCAAGCTGTCGTCCTCCACCGCCGACAAGGACATCGCGCAGGCCATCTCCGGCCAGCTCGCCGCGGTCGGCGTCAAGGCGGAGGTGTCGCTGCTCGACCCGGCCACGTTCAAGGGCCGCCTGGTTTCGGACAACCGTAAGGCGCTGGGCGAGATGTATTTCGTCGGCAACTCCGGCTGGACCATGGACGCCTCCAGCAACCTGCAGTCGTTCGTCCGCCACGACCGCCGCCAGAGCCGCTGGAACAACCCGCAGGCCGACAAGCTCATCGACACCGAAGAGCAGTCGGTGGACCCGGACACCCGGCAGGAGGCGTTCACCGCGCTGCAGAAGCTGATGATCGAGGAGTCGCCGTTCCTCTACCTGTATCAGGCGAGCATCCTGTACGCCGTCAGCGACCGGGTCCAGTGGAAGACGAACGCCAACGGCACCCTCGCCATGGCGACCGCCAAACTCGCCACCTCATGATCGGTTTCATCGGCAAGAGGGTCGGCCACACCCTGCTCGTGCTGTTCTGCGTGGCCACGGTGGCGTTCTTCATCGTCAGGCTGGCCGGCGACCCGGTGCAGCAGATGCTGCCGCCCGAGGCCACCGTCGAGCAGGAGCGCGCGCTGCGGGCGAGCCTCGGCTTCGACCGGCCGCTGCTCGACCAGTACGTGTCGTACATGACGGGACTGCTCGGCCTGGACTTCGGCCAGTCGGTGTTCTTCCACCGCCCCGCGTTCGAGGTCATCATGGAGCGCCTGCCGCTCACGATCGACCTGGCCGTGGCCGCGATGGCGTTCACCCTGATCGTCTCGATCCCGGCCGGGATCGTGGCCGCGGTCAGGAGGGGCAGCGCGACCGACACCTCGGTCATGGCCTCGGTCCTGGTCGGCCAGTCCACCCCGGCGTTCTGGGTCGGCATCCTGCTCATCCTGATCTTCGCGGTGAACCTGCAGTGGCTGCCCGCCTCGGGCACCGGCTCGCCGGCCCACCTGGTGCTGCCCGCGATCACGCTCGGCCTCTACTCGGCCGCGATGATCGCCAGGCTGCTGCGCTCGTCGCTGATCGACGTGCTCGGCGAGGACTACATCCGCACCGCCAGGGCCAAGGGCCTGTCCGGCGTCAAGGCGGTCACCGCGCACGGCCTGCGCAACGCCTCGCTGCCGGTCGTCACCGTGGTCGGCCTGGAGGTCGGCAGCCTGCTGGGCGGGGCCATCCTCACCGAGCAGGTCTTCTCCTGGCCGGGCATCGGCCGGCTGACCGTCGAGGCGATCACCTACCGCGACTATCCGCTCATGCAGGCCACGGTGCTGTTCCTGGCGGCCGTGTTCGTCATCGTGAACCTCATCGTGGACCTGTCCTACGCCCTGCTCGACCCCCGCGTGAGGCTGTCCTGATGCTCACCGCAACCCTGCGCGCCCTGCGCCGCAACCACGCCGCCAAGGTCGCCGTGGGAATCATCGCGCTCGTCGTCCTCGTCGGGATCTTCGCACCGCTGATCGCGCCGCACGACCCCAACCTGCAGAACCTGCAGCTGAAGCTGCGCCCGCCGTTGTGGATGGACGGCAGCGAGCCCGGCTACCTGCTCGGCACCGACAAGCTCGGCCGCGACGTGCTCAGCCGGGTCATGTACGGCACCCGCGTCTCCCTCCTCGTCGGCCTGGCCGCCACGCTGCTGTCGGGCGTGGTCGGCGCGGCCGTCGGAGTCGTCAGCGGCTACTACCGGGGCTGGCGCGAGCAGGTCTTCATGCGCCTGGCGGACGTGCAGCTCGCCTTCCCCTCGATCCTGCTGGCCCTGGCCATCATCGCGGTGCTCGGCCCGAGCCTGCTCTTCCTGATCCTCGTGCTCGGCCTGACCGGCTGGGTGTCGTACGCCCGCGTGGTTCGCGCCGAGGTGCTCTCGCTCAGGGAGCGCGAGTTCGTCACCGCGGCCAGGGCGATCGGCGACACCGGCCCGCAGATCATGGTGCGCCACCTGCTGCCGAACATCGTCGCCCCCCTGGCCACCATCGGCACGCTCCAGGTGGCCGCGATGATCGTCGCGGAGGCGTCACTCAGCTATCTGGGGCTCGGCGTGCCGCCCAGCGTCCCGACATGGGGCAGCATGCTCGCCGACGGCCAGCTCTATCTGCGCGGGGCGTGGTGGATCGCGGTCTTCAGCGGCGCTGCCATCATGATGACCACACTAGCGATCAACGTCACCGGCGACCTGCTCCGCGACGTCGCCGACCCGAAGGCATACCACCGATGAACCTCGCCACCCACTACAAGTGCGACGACTGCCACGCCACCTTCTCGCTGGACAAGCCCGCCCTCCTCTGCGAGGCGTGCGGGGGCCTGCTGGAGATCGGCTACGACCTCGGCCCCGCCGACCCCCGCCGGATCACGGACCGGGCCGCCGCCCGCCGTGACCTCGGCCTGTGGCGGTGGTCCGACCTGCTCCCGCTGCCGCGCGGCGCCGAGCCCCTCTACCTGGGCGAGGGCGACACCCCGCTGATGCCCACCAGGAGGCTCGGACGTCACGTGGGCCTGCCCAACCTGCTGATCAAGAACGACACCCTCATGCCCACGGGCAGCTTCAAGGACCGCGGCTTCTCCGTCGCCGTCGGCTTCGCCCGGGCGCTGGACGTCAAGCAGGCGTTCACCTACAGCTCGGGCAACGCCGGCGCCTCCTTCGCCGCGTACGCGGCCAGAGCCGGCATCGAGGCCACGGTCCTGGTCGAGGACGTGGCCAACGAGTCCAAGATCGCTGCCATCAGCCTCAGCGGCGCCCGTGTGCTGCGGCTGCGTTACCGCTCCAGCCTGGAGATCTTCGCCGGGGTGAGCGCCCTGTCTGAGGCGGGTTTCTACTGCTTCGTCAACTTCATCAACCCGGTGCGGCACGAGGGGATGAAGACGTACGCGTACGAGATCTGCGAAGCGCTCGGCTGGCGCGCGCCCGACGTCATGGTGCACCCCGTCGGCACCGGCGGCGGCCTCTACGGCGCCTGGAAGGGCTTTCGCGAGCTGCGCGAGCTGGGCCTGATCGACCGGCTGCCGAAGATGGTCGGCGTCCAGCCGGCCGCCTCGGCCCCGCTCGTGCGCGCCTTCGCCGAGGGCAAGCCGGTCGCGGGACGCCACGGCGACGCCAACAAGACCGTGGCCCAGAGCATCGCCGGTGACGCCCCCATCCAGGGCGGCTCGCGCGTGCTGCGCGCCGTCTACGAATCCGGCGGCCGGGTGGTCGCTGTGGACGACAACGACCTGTTCGAGGCCATGCGGCTGCTCGGCGAGGAGGGCGTCCTGGCCGAGCCGTCCGCCGCCGCCTCCACCGCCGCCCTGCTGCGCGCCCGCGCCCAGGGCTGGGTGTCGGAGAGCGACACGGTGGTCAGCGTGGTGACGGGCGGCGCGCTCAAGCAGCCCTCAGCCCTCGCCCAGGCGGCCCGCCCGCCGGCCGGCACCGTCCAGGCCGACCCGGCCGAGCTGCTGCGCATCTTCAGAGAGGGCCTCGTATGACCGGCGACAGAGGGCCTCTGACGAGCGGTGCGTCCCATCCGAGCCCGGAGGCGATCCGATGAGCAGCGTGCTGGAGATCAACGACCTGCACGTCGAGTTCCGCCTGGACGCCGGCACGGTCAAACCGGTCAACGGCGTGTCCCTGTCGGTCGAGGCGGGCGAGACCCTGGCCGTCGTCGGCGAGTCGGGCAGCGGCAAGACCGCGACCGCCCTGTCGATCCTGCGCCTGCACCCCACCCCGCCCTGCCACTACACCGGCGGCGAGATCCTGGCGGGCGGCCGCGACCTGCTGAAACTGCCGGAACGGGAGATGCGCGCGATCCGCGGCAACGAGATCGCCATGGTCTTCCAGGACCCGATGACCAGCCTCAACCCGCTCAAGACGGTCGGGGCGCAGATCGCCGAATCCCTCCGCCTGCACCAGGGCCTGTCCAGGTCGCAGGCCCGCGCCCAGGCCGTCCAGGCGCTGCGCGAGGTCGGCATCCCCAATCCCGAGCAGCGGGCGGGGGAGTACCCGCACCAGTTCTCCGGCGGCATGCGGCAGCGCGTGATGATCGCCATCGCGCTGGCCTGCCGGCCCAAGGTGCTGATCGCCGACGAGCCCACGACCGCGCTCGACGTGACCGTCCAGGCGCAGATCATGGAGCTGCTCGCCGGGCTGCAGGAGCGGTTCGGGATGGCGATCGTGCTCATCACGCACGACCTCGGCGTGGTGGCCCGCTGCGCGGACCGGGTCCTCGTCATGTACGGGGGACGCCCGGTCGAGCTGGCCGGCGTGGACGAGGTGTTCGCGGCGCCCAGGATGCCGTACACGAGGGCGCTGCTGCGGTCCATGCCCCGCTCCGACGTCCCCGGCGGCGCCGCGCTCGACCCGATCCCCGGTAGCCCACCGAATCTGTTCTCGCCGCCGGGCGGCTGCGCGTTCCACCCCCGGTGCGCGCTGGCCATGCCCGAGTGCTCCGCGACGGTCCCGCCGCTGACCGAGCGCGCCCCGGGACACAGCGCCGCCTGCCTGCTGGAAGGGAGTCTCTGATGGCCGAGCAGCCACTGCTGTCGTTGCGCGGCGTGCGCAAGGAGTTCCGCTCGAAGGTGGTCGCCGTGGACGACGTCTCGTTCGACGTGCGCCCCGGCGAGACGCTCGGGCTGGTCGGTGAGTCGGGCTGCGGCAAGACCACGCTGACCCGGCTCATCCTGCGGCTGGTCGAGGCCAGCAGGGGCGAGATCTGGTTCGACGGCAAGGAACTGCTCGGGCTGCGGCAGCGGGAGCTGCTGTCCGTGCGCGAGGACATGCAGGTCGTCCTCCAGGACCCGTACGCCAGCCTGAACCCCCGCATGCGCGTGGGCGACATCGTCGCCGAGCCGCTGATCACCCACGGCCGGGTGCGCCGCCGCTCGGCCGCCGCCCGCGACCGCGTGGCCGAACTGCTCGACGCCGTCGGGCTGGAGGCGGGCAGCCAGGACCGGTTCCCGCACGAGTTCTCCGGCGGGCAGCGGCAGCGGATCGGCATCGCCAGAGCCCTCGCGCTGGAGCCGAAACTGGTCATCTGTGACGAGCCGGTCAGCGCGCTCGACGTCTCCATCCAGGCGCAGATCATCAATCTGATGAAGCGGCTGCAGGCCGAGCGGGGGCTGACGTACCTGTTCGTCTCCCACGACCTGTCGATCATGCGGCAGATCGCCACCCGCGTCGCCGTCATGAACCTGGGCCGGATCGTCGAGCTGGCCGACACCGAGACGCTGTTCACCGCGCCGCGGCATCCGTACACGCACAGCCTGCTGTCGGCGGCGCCCGTCGCCGACCCGAAGGTGGAGCGGACGCGGCGGCGCATCGTGCTCAGGGGCGACCCGCCGTCGCCCGCCGACCCGCCGTCCGGGTGCAGCTTCCGCACGCGGTGCCCGGCCGCCCGCGACGAGTGCGCGCACACCCGGCCGCCGCTGGCCGCCCAGGAGGACCCCGGCCACACGGCCGCCTGCCTCTTCCCGGTCTCGGACGCCTCCGCCCTGGTGTGACCCGGCGTCCGGAGACGTCGGCCTGGCGCGGCGGAGCGCCCCGCCGCACGGGCTCCTGTGTGCGGCGGGGCGCTGGTCGCGACCGGGGTGGCCGGAGTACCCCGTCGCGGCGGCCGACCGGCTGACCAGGCCGGATCGGCCGGAACGGCCGTTCGGGGACGGGACAGAACCGTCCCTCCACGGCCTCGCTCTGTTCTCCCAGCGGCTCTCCCTAGCGGCTTGGTCTCGTCTCGCCTCAGCCGAGGAAGACGTAGTCGGCCCCGTACGGGACGCTCACCTCGGCGCCCGGCTCGCACGCGCCGGCCGGGGCGACGCCGCCCGTGGTGTTCAGCCGCAGGATCTGCGTGGCCTGGGCCAGCAGCCCGGTGCCCGCGCCCGCCTGCGTGGCGTCGAGGACGAGCTCGGGGATGTGCGCACCGTTCGGCGTCCTGGAGAACACCGCGCCGCGCACCGCGCTGCCGTCGGGGGCGACCCACTGCGGCGGTCCGGAGGCGGGCGTGACGAACGAGTGGTCGATGCCGCGCCGGAGCTGGGCCGTCACGCCGAGCTGGGTGAAGCCGTAGCCGCCCGCGGGAAGCTGCGTGCAGGCGTAGATCTGGCTGCCGCGCAGCACCTCGGCGGTGAACCCGCGCGGATGGGTGAAGGCCGCGCCCGACAGCCGGCCCGGGGCCGCGCCGTCGCCGAGTTCGGCGGTGCGCAGGTCGGCGTAGTACGCGCCGGGGCCCGCGGCGACGCTCTTGGCCACCTTCGGGGCGACCGGCGTCTCCCCGGTGACGCCGGTCACGTTCGCGGGCAGCCCACGGGGGACGGTGAACAGCTCCGCAGCCACGGCTCCGTGCCGCCCCGGCGTGCCTTTGTGCAGGTGCCCGGCCGTGACGCGGCCCAGGCCCGATCCGGTGCCCGGCCAGGTGACGGTGTAGGCGATCGAGGAGCTTCCGGGACGCAGCCACCAGGTGGCCCGCCCGCCCGACTCACCCCCGGTCTGGGCGGAGAGCGTGGCCTGGTCGCCGCCGTGCAGGACGCCGTTGAGGTCGACCGGCCTGCTGAGCCGGTGGAACTGGCCGCGTACCGCGCCCTTGGGGTGGGCGGCGTCGTACAGGTTGGCGTAGAAGCCGCCGGGGTTCTCGACGAGCGCGCTGACCACGTCGGCGGCGGCGGTGACGGTGCCGGTCACGCCCAGCGCGGAGCCGGGCAGTGACCCGGGAAGTAAGTCGAGCCGGACGTCGCCCTCCGTGCCCTTGGCGCCCGCGTGCACGCGGCCCGCGGTGGGCACGCCGATCCCGTTCCACCGGGCCGCGAACGTGACCTGGTTCCCGCTGATCCTGAGCACGACCGTCGAGGCGCCGTCCGCGTCGCCGGGGGCTCCCACCTCGCCGGCGCCGCGCAGGCCGGCCGCGAGATAGACGTCGTCGGCGGGGGCGTGCGCCGGGCTCACCGGCCCGGCGAGGAGCGCTCCCGCCGCCAGCAGCGCGGGGACCAGGATTCTTCGCTCGGACATTACGGCACCTCGTCAAGGACTCTGATGTTCCGGTCAGTACGGCAGGCAGTACGCGCCCGGAGCGGGGCGGGTTCACCCCGTCGCGCGGATATTTCGCGAATTCGCCCGAAAAATCGAGAAAAGCCCTCCCACCAGCGGTGGAAGGGCTTCCCGCGAACCGGTCAGGCCTGGACGGTGAGCAACTTCTTACCTGCCGAGGTGACCACCTCGAAGTGGTCGATGTCCTTCAGCGGCGTCGCACTGCCGCCGTGCATGTAGAGCGGCGTCGGCGATCCCGGCACTCCGTACCCGGCTGGAGGTACGGACCATCCGGTCATCACCCGGCGCTCACCCGACTTGCCGACGGAGATCAGCTCGCACTCCAGCGGCCCCTTCACCCCGGACAGCTTGAGCGCCGCGTGCGTGCCCCACCCCTTGGACTCCACGACCAGCCCGCCCGTCACCCCGTCGACGCCCTTGCCCTCGATGGGGCGGCCCTCGGTGTAGAACTGCTCGGCCGGGCCCATGTCGGTGGTCATGTGGCCGCCGTGACCCTGCGCGACCGGCGCCGCCTCTCCCGCGTCGAGCTGCGTGCCGATCGTCAGTCCGCCCGCCACCAGCGTGACCGCGGCCGCCATCCCGATCACGAACGTGCCCCTGCGCGTCCGCCTGTCGGCCTCCTTCTTGCGCCGCAGCAGGCCGACCACGTCGTCCTCCCCTCCGGAGGGGAGCTCAGCGGTAGGGGGGCCGAGATCATGGACGGGTCCGATCCCGTGCAGCACGTCGGCCACGCCGGCCAGGTCGGACAGTTCGTACCGGCACTGTGAGCAGCCGAGGAGGTGGGCCTCGAAGGCCAGCCTGTCGTCCTCGTCCAGCAATCCGAGCGCGTACGCCCCCACATCCGTGTGCTCGACTCTCGAAGTCACGCCGTCACCCCCCTCTCCTCAAGTGCGATCCGCAACGCGCGTACGGCGTAGTAAACCCGGGACTTCACGGTGCCCACCGGGATGCCGAGCGCCTTGGCGGCGTCGTTGACCGACCGGTCCCGCAGGATCGTCTCGTTGAGGATCTCGCGGTGGGCCGGCGACAACGCCTTCAGCGCCTCGGACACGACCACCTGGTGCAGCAGTCCTTCCATCTCGTCCGGCACGGGCATGCTCTCCAGCGGTCCGTCGCCCGACTCCCGCGGCCGGGCATCCCGGCGTCGCCGGTCATCGATCACGATACGTCTGGCGACCGTGGCGAGCCAGGGCATCAGCGAGACAGAATCCGGGTCGAGCCGCTCCGCACTGCGCCACGCTCTGATCATGGTCTCCTGCACCACGTCTTCCGCCCACTGCCGATCGCCCGCGGTCAGCCGGATCACGAATGCCAGCAGCGGCCTGTGATATTCCCGGTAGAGCGCGGACACGACCACCTCGTCGTCCGGGCGCACGCGCCGGATCCAGTGGCGTAGGCGCGGCTTCCCCATCGGGGCGGCTTCCTCGGCCGAGGGCGGGGGATACGTGCTTATTCGCATCATTCCCCTTTCTCAGTCCGTCGGGAGGTGGTACGGCCAGCGGCCAGGGGGCGGTTCAACGAATCGCGGAAGATAATGCGATTGCATCGGTGGCGGCAGTCTGCGTAGAGTCGCTGCGACGACAGTTCGAGATCGAGGAGGTGAGGACCTATGCGGGTCGCCGTTTTCAGCGTGCCGTCAGTCCACCTCCGGGCGCTCGCCTGAGCAGCCCTTTTTCCTCTTCGTTCTCGAAACAAAGGTTCATCGCGTTGTCTCACGACCTTTCCCTGCTCGGCTGGAGCGACCTGCGCGCCGCCGAGCTGCCGGCCGAAACCGTCCCCGCCCGCGTGGCCCGCATCGACCGCGGCGCCGCCGAGGTGATCGCCGCGGACGGCCAGCATCACGCCAAATACGGCGCCCGCGTGCGCCGCGCCTCCGCCGCCGACCCGGTCGCACTGCCGTGCGTCGGCGACTGGGTCGCGCTCCGATGGCTCCCCGAGGGCCGCTACGAGCTCGACGAGGTCCTGCCGAGGAGCACCGCCTTCGTCCGGGGCGGCGTCAGCCGCGACTCCGTCGGGGGCCTGTCGGGCGACGGCCAGGGCCAGGTGCTCGCGGCCAACGTCGACGTGGTCTTCGTGGCCGAGCCGTCGATGCACTCGACCGACTTCGCCGACCTCGGCCGCATCGAGCGCCTGGTCGCCCTGGCCTGGGAGTCCGGCGGCACGCCCGTCGTGCTCATCACCAAGTCCGACCTGTTCGAGGACGGCCTCGACGGCCTGCTCGACGACGTCCGCGTCGCCGCGCCCGGCGTCGACGTGCACGCCGTCTCCTCGCTGCACGGCGACGGCGTCGAGCTGGCCGCCTCCTACCTCGGCGGCTCGCGCACCGCCGTCATCCTGGGCCCGTCCGGCGCGGGCAAGTCCACCCTCGTCAACGCGCTGGCCGGCGACGGCGTCATGGAGACCCAGCACGTACGCGCGGCCGACGGGCGCGGCCGGCACACCACCGTGCACAGGGAGCTGATCCCGCTGCCCGGCGGCGGGCTGATCATCGACACGCCCGGCATCCGCCGGGTGGGCCTCTACGACATCGGCCAGGGCGTCGACCTCGTCTTCGCCGACATCGAGGCGCTGGCCGAGCGGTGCAGGTTCGGCGACTGCGGCCACAGCGGCGAGCCCGGCTGCGCGGTGCTGATCGCCCTGGAGAGCGGCGAGCTGCCGGAGCGGCGGCTGGAGAGCTGGCGCAAGCTCCAGAGGGAGGCCGCCTGGATGGCCTCGAGGACCGACGCGCGGCTGCGCAAGGAGCAGCAGAACAAGTGGAAGCTGATCACCAAGGAGATGCGCCGCTCGGGCCGCAACCGCCCGTGAGGGCCCGCTGAGGCGGCGCCTTGAAGGGCCGAGAGAGCGCTCTCTGGCGTGGCGGCCCGGAAACGGCGCTTCTGGCAGGGTGCTCTGTCACGACCTCGACAGGACGCTGTCCGGCGCTGGTACGGTATTTCCCTTTCACGGCGCCTTCTCCGATGCTGTGAAAGGGATTGCCGATCGCTGGCCGGGGCGGAGGCGAGGAGCGGCTGTCAGCGGGTAAGCACAGGTCGTGACTCCTCCGCTCCCTGAAGGGAGCGGCTTCTCGCTAAGCCGCTTCCGCAGCCCGGCGAAGGGCAAGCCCTGCCCTCAAGACGTTGACCGCAGCGTTCACGTCGGCGTGTGCGGCATGCCCGCACGCCGTACAGACGAACGAGGCTTGGGTGAGGTGGTTCTCCTTCGCGCAGTGCCCGCAGCGGGCGCACGTGCGGGAGGTGCCGGCAGGGTTCACCGCGATCAGCTCTCGACCGGCGCTTTCAACCTTGTGGGCGAGGATCGTCAGGAACACCCCCCAGCCCGCGTCCAGAATGCTTCGATTCAAGCCGGACTTCTGCGCGACGTTCCGGCCGGGAGCGTCGATCGTGCCGGACGCGCTGCGGGTCATGTTCGTGATCCGCAGGTCCTCGTGCACGATCATGCCGTAGTCGCGGATCAGCGCCAGCGCGGTCTCGTGTGCCCCGTCGATCCGCTGGCGGCGGGCCTTGGCGTGCAGGGCGGCGACCCGGGCGACGGCCTTACGGCGGCGCTTGGATCCGCGTTGCTTGCGGGCCAGGTCCCGCCGCACGACGGCGAGACGGTCAGCGGTCGCCGCCAGGTGGCGCGGGTTGACCACGTGTTCGCCGTCGGAGGTGGTGACCAGCGACGCCACGCCCATGTCGATACCGGTGACCGCACCCGTCGCGGGCAGGGGCCGAGCGGGTACGCCCTGGCACGACACGAGCACGTACCAGCGGCGGCCCTCGCGCTTGACGCTGATCGTCTTCACTCTTCCGTGTACGGGGCGGTGCTGGTGGACACGGACGTGCCCGATGCCCTGCAACCGGACGTAGGTCGCGGTGGGGTGCTCAGGCTGGGAGTCCCACCGGCAGCCGTCGCCGTCCTTGGGCCACTGGACGCTGTCGAACCAGCCACGCCCTTTGAAGCGGGGGCAGCCCGGCGTGCGGCCCGCCTTGACACGGTCGAAGAACGCGCGGAACGCCTTGTCGAGCCGTCGCAGGGTGGCCTGCTGCGAGGAGAACGACCAGCGGCCCTGCCCGTCTGGGTCGTCGGCGCGGATGTGCTTCAACTCGGCCGACTGGTCGCCCTAGCGGACGCTCGCGCCCGCCTTGGCGTAGGCGGTGTGCCGGTCCTCCAGGGCGGCGTTGCAGAGCTGCCGGTGGTCCTCGAGGCATGCCGCGGGCGCCGCCGCCTGACGCGCGGTGGGGCGCAGCAGGAACTTGTACGACCTACGCACGGCCACCGCCCTTGGACGGCCGCTCGTCCTGCGTGTCGATGCAGCGCTGGATCGTCTCGGCCGGCACCGCGCCGGCCGTGGCCACGAAGTAGGACCGTGACCACAGGGTGGGCGGCTGGAAGCGCAGGCGGGGGAATTCGGCACGCAGGTGGTGGGAGGTGAAGCCCTTGAACTGGCCGGCCACGTACGACGGCGAGTTCTTCGGGTGGGTCTCGACGAACAGATGCACGTGGTCCGGCATCACCTCAAGCGTTACGATCTGCCACCCTTGCTCGCCGGCCTTGGCACGGATCAACTCCTCAAGGCGGTCCTTCACCCGCCCCCAAGGACCGGGCGGCGGTACTTCGGCACCACAGCACGTGGCACTCGAGGTCGTAGGCCGCGCCCGGGGAAGTGCGTACCTGGCGAGTCACACGATCACTATGGCAGCGCCATCCATTTGATGAACGGAGATCTCTGATGCGCAGACCTGACAAGTCACTGCACGTTCGGACCTTGACGGTCCTCCCGCTTCCGATTGCCCCGTCGCCCGAAGGCGATAGTCCCCTCGGGAGAGTTTGATGGAGTACTTCGCGGACCGGGCCGAAGCGGGGGCCCTGCTGGCCGAACGGCTGCAGGACGCGCACGACCCCGTGATCCTGGCCCTGCCGCGCGGCGGCGTGGCGGTGGCCGCGCCCATCGCGCGGGCCCTCGGCGCGCCGCTCGACGTGCTGGTGACCAGGAAGATCGGCTATCCCCCGACGCCCGAGCTGGGTGTCGGGGCGATAGCCGAGGGCGGCGAGCCGGTGTTCGACCTGACGCTGCTGAACCGCCTGGGCCTGACGCCCGAGTCCGTGGCGCACGTGGTGGAGCACGAACGGCGCGAGCTGGCCCGCCGGGTCCGCGCCTATCGCGGCGACCGGCCGCTGCCCCCGCTCGAAGGCCGGGAGGTGATCGTGGTGGACGACGGCCTGGCCACGGGCGGCACCGCGCGGGCGGCGCTGCGGGCGGTCGCCAGGGCCCGGCCGGCGAAGGTGACGCTGGCCGTCCCCGTCGGGGCCACGGAGACCGTCGAGTCGCTGCGCGCGGAGGCCGACGAGGTGGTGGTGCTGCTCACGCCGATCGACTTCAGGGCGGTCGGCCAGTGGTACGACCACTTCGAACAGCTCACCGACGCCGACGTCCTGCGCCTGCTGGACAGGACCTGAGGCTCCCGCGACGAAGGCTTTTCGGGACTTGGGCTCCCGGGACCGGGCCTTCTCGTGCGGGTCAGCCGGCGATGACGGCCCAGACGAGCTTGTGCGAGCCGCCGGGGGAGAGCCACCCCCACGTCGTGCAGAGGGCGTCCACCAGTCGCAGCCCGCGCCCGTACTCGGAGAACACGTCGGGTGCCGAGGTCACGGGGACGGTCCGGCTGTGGTCGGTCACCACGCACGCGAGCTGCGCCTCGTGCGAGACCAGCCGTAACTGCGCGGCGCCGCCGCCGTGCCGCATCGCGTTGGTCACCAGCTCGGAGACCACGAGCTGGGTGTCGAAGGCCAGGTCGAGCGCCCCCCAGGAGCCGAGCGTCTGGTCGACGAAGCGCCGCGCCATGGCCACGCAGGCGGGTTCGAGTGCGGTGCGCTGGTGGAAGGGGAAGACGGCATCACACTCCCCGGCGCGTCCTTCCACCAGAATGGGCGACAGCCATCCTGGTGGCCGGGTGCCGGTGGCGGCTTGCGGCCGAGCGTCGAAAGTCGTCATTCTGGCCCCCGAAGCGCGGTCTGGTGATCCAATGCCCATCTTTACGGGGAGCGCTTACCGATGCAAGACTTTTCATAGTTTACGGATGCGAATCGCATCTGCACGTGCAGATGACCTAGGAGCGGTGCAGTGAGCGCACAGAGCGCGGAAGGGCAGCTTCTCCGCCATTCGCCGGGAAGCCCGACAGTGCTGCGGATCCTGCTCGGGACCCAACTGCGCAGGCTCCGTACGGAGCAGGGTATCTCGCGCGAGGACGCCGGATACTCGATTCGCGCATCCCACGCGAAGATCAGCCGGCTGGAGCTCGGCCAGGTCAGCTTCAAGCAGCGCGACGTGGCCGACCTGCTGACCCTCTACGGCGTCACCGACCCGGCCGAGCGCGAGCCCCTGCTCGCCCTGGCCAAACAGGCCAACGCCCCTGGCTGGTGGCACCAGTACGGCGACCTGCTGCCCTCCTGGTTCGAGGTCTACATCGGCCTGGAGGGGGCCGCGTCCAGCATCCGTACGTACGAGAACCAGTTCGTCCCCGGCCTGCTGCAGACCCCCGCCTACGCCAGGGCGGTGATCGAGCTGGCCCACGAGAAGGCGTCCAGGGCCGAGCTGGACCGCCGGGTGACGCTGCGCACGACGCGGCAGAAGCGGCTGGAGAGCGGCCTGACGATCTGGGCGGTGATCGACGAGGCCGTCGTGCGCCGCACCCTGGGCGGCCCGGAGACGATGCGCGGGCAGATCGCCCACCTGCTCGACATGACGGCCGAGCGGAACATCACGGTGCAGATCATGCCGTTCGACCGCGGTGGTCACGCGGCGGCCGGCGGGCCGTTCAGCATCCTGCGCTTCCCCGAGCGGGAGTTGCCCGACGTCGTCTACATGGAGCAGCTCACCAGCGCCCTCTACCTGGACAAATCCGCCGACTCCGACCAGTACATGGAGGTCATGGACCGGCTCAGCATCCAGGCGGAGGAGCCGAAGGCGACCAGGCGCTTCCTGGAGCGGCTCATCTCTGGATGAGCTCCCGTATATCCCTGTGATCCACTCCATACCGTGATTTTTGGTCGTCCGGTATATGGAGCTCTCCGTGCTGCCGTATTGTCAGCTCGCAAACGCGGATGCACGTGCATCCGTAAGATCGCGAGGAGCCGTCCCCATGCATGAGTTCCACAACGGAACGTCCGCCGGCCGCCTTCCCGTCGTCTGGCGCAAGAGCAAGCGGAGCAATCCGAACGGGAACTGCGTCGAGGTCGCGAACCTGCCCACCGGGGAGATCGCCATGCGCAACTCACGCTTCCCCGAAGGGCCCGCCCTGGTCTACACCCAGGCCGAGATCACCGCGTTCGTCCTGGGGGCCAAGGACGGGGAGTTCGACGACCTCATCGTCTGACGCGGCGACGCCGTAGCCTGGTTACGGTCGTATCGGCGACGGGTTTCGGTCACGGAGTCGGTGACGGCGGTTCGTTGTGCCAGCGCCACCGGGTCAGGCGCGGACGCCCGGCGAGCTCGGCGCGGCCCGTGGCCCACAGCAGCGTGGCCCATGGCTCGGTGTCGCGCGGGGCATCGGGGAAGAGACGGTTCAGCACCCGCGCGCAGATCTCTCCTGGCGGATCCCAGCCGAGCCCCAGGCCCTGAGCCAGGTCGTGGGTGTGCACCAGGGTCTCCACCAGGCCCATCGCGGCCGAGGACTCAGCGTCCGCCGGCCCGAAGACGTGGTGGGCGCGCGCGTGTGGAGGCGCCGTGCGCACCATCGCGCTCAGCAGCGCGCCGCTCGACTGCAGCACCTGCATCAGCCCGGTGACGCCCGAGGCCCGGTCGGCGTGCACGGAGTTGCGCGGCCCGCCGGAGCGGCGGCTCTGGGCGGCGAAGGGGACATAGACGTCCAGCGGCCCCGTGGTGAGGCCGAGCTGGACGGCGTAGGCGAACAGGTCGTCGGCCAGGTGCTCGGCGGTCTCCCAGCAGGTCCATTCGAGGTCGCCCGCCTTGGCGTTCCAGGCGGGCTCGGTGGTGTCCGCGAGGACCGCGACGGCCAGACCCACGATCTCGTCCAGGTCGTCCGCGGTCACGGGTGCGGTATCAGATGCCGACATGTCAGGCACCCTAGCGGCACGCCTCGCGCGACCCGTGGCGAGCCGGAGCCGGGGGCCCGTGCGAAGACGTTCCCGCGAAGGGACTCGCCGGCGCCTGGCGAAACACGCGCGGCGATGAGCCCGGAAATGACTTCGGACCGCGGCTGGCGCCCGCGGTCCGTTTCATGTACTGCCCCCGCTCGAGCCGGGGGGTTTCTGGCTGTGGTCGCCTGATCAGGCAGTTGCCCCGACCGGGTTCGCCAGAGCCTGCGCTTGGCTGGCCAGGCTCTGGTTCATCGGGACAACTGCGTGATCACGCGATGGTGACGCTGCCGGGTGTGTCAGGCGGCGGAGATGCCGGCGCTGGCCGCGCGGCGCATGCGACGGCGACGCTCGCTCGCCCGCTCGTCCTCGTTGAGACCGCCCCACGTGCCGTACTTCTCCGGCCGGGAGAGCGCGTAATCAAGGCACTCGTTGCGGACAGGGCACTGGGCGCAGATCGCCTTGGCCTTCCGCTCTCGTACGTCACGCTCGGGCTGCCGCTCCCCGTCGGGGCCGAAGAAGAGCACGAGGTCCTCACCCCGGCACGCGGCATCATCCTGCCAACCCCAGCTGGGGCGCGGGCGGGCGAGCTGCCGACGTACCTGAGACATGAGAAAACCACCTTCGTGAGAGGTATTTCGGTAATTGAGCCGCATTGGACGCTTTTGGCGTCACTGTTCCAACGCAACGTAGGGCCGTGATGTTCCCTGTTCAGGCGAGAGCGGGCGTGGCATACCGCACAGGCGTGAGCCTGTCCAGCGAAACCAGCCGGTAGGTGGTGATCGTCTCGGCGCAAGCCGAAGCGGTGCCACACGGCGCCGTGAACGCCGATGGCTCGACCACAACCTGGAGCCGGACGTCGCCGATGCGCACAATGGCTTCGGTGACGTCGCCGTCCGTCCTGGAGGATTCCACGGCCACCGCGCCGACGGAGCACTCTCCCGTATGGGCTCGGGCGAAGTGCTCGACGGCCTGCAATGGCTCAGGGATGCCTGCGCGTCCCCGGTAGCGGTCGAGAATGACCTCGCCCGACCGGTACGCGTTAGCCGCTGCCAACGCAGCAGCCTGAGACATGCTGCCGTAGAAAATTCCGTGTGGCAAGCACACGAGGTTGGCGGCGTACCGATCGCCGCCAACGTGTGACGTTTCCCATACTCTGTCCGGCAGGTTTTCCGCCAGTGACCGAGCGAGGGGTAGTCCAATGCGGGCGCAGCACACATTGCGCTTGGCGTGCGTGCAGACCAGAAATACCGGCTCGTCTTCAAGTATGCAGGACTCCGGGACCACTCCCGCCACCAGCGCGTCCAGGTCAAGATCGTCGGGACCTGCGACGACACCCGAGGCCAGCCAGGGGTTCGGCCCCGCCGCGTGGGCCACTAGCACACGGATCCCCTGCTCCTGCGGGCGGGTTCGCCTCCCTGGACGGCGGATCAGCTGGGGCCGGATACCGCGTTCGAGCGCCCGGCGGACGAGTTCTGAGATTTTTCCCGGAAGTTCGAGCGTTTCCAGGCGCGAAGGCCAGGCTCCGGTGTATTCGATGAGCAGCCACAGCCTGGCTCCCACGGTGGCACTCGCCAGCGTGGGCACCTCCCCTGTGTGGCATCCCGCCGGATGCTCGCAGCCCCTCGCCAACGTGCCTGTCCTTTCCCCGATCCGACTTAGGTAAGACTAACCTAACGGATCGGATGGGTCAGGCGGACGAGATCCGATCAAGTACGGCCCGTGTCGCCGACAGGGCGCGGTCCCTGTCCCGTGGGACCAGGCCGATCCTGGTGCGCCTGTCGAGCAGGTCGCCCTCGTCGAGCGCCCCCTCGTGCAGCGCCGACCAGAGCAGGTCGCCCTCGGTGAGGCCGAGCCCGACCTCCTCCGGATGCTCCTTGACGAGCTGCTGGACGGCCGCGGCCTCCGCGCCGTAGCGCTCGGCCAGGCGCGCCGGCGCCCCCGACGGCACCGGGCCCGCGCCCGCGAGCGGGATCTTGCGGGTACGGCACCGCCCGGCCCGGAGGTTCCCGTACGAGATCGCTCGATCCACCGCGTCCTCGGCCATGCGCCGATATGTCGTCAACTTGCCTCCCACGACGGTCACCACGCCGCCGTCCGTGAGCACCGCGTGCCGCCGGGACAGGTCGGCCGTCCGCCCGTCGGCCGCCAGAAGCGGCCTGAGGCCCGCGTAGACGCCCGCGACCGCCTCTCTGGTCACCGGAGTCTCAAGAACCCCGTTCAGCACCTCCAGGAGCGCTCTGACGTCCTTCTCGGGCGCCTCGGGCACGTCGGGGATCGGCCCCTCCAGCGGCTCGTCCGTGAGCCCGACGTGGACGCGGCCGTCGCGCTGCGGCAGCACGAGCGCGAACCGGTTGCTCTCGCCGAGGATCGGCAGGTGCATGCCCGCGATCTGCCCCGGCAGCGTGCCCGGTTCGAGCACCAGGTGCGTGCCGCGGGACGGGCGCAGCTCCACCGCCGGGTCGAGGGTGCCCGCCCACACCCCGGTGGCGTTGATCACCACCCTGGCCCGGATCGTGAACTCCTCGCCGGTCAGCTCGTCGCGCACGTCCGCGCCCGTACCGGTGAGCCGCAGCGCGCGGCACCTGGTCAGCACGCGGGTGCCGTGCCCTGCGGCGGTCCGCGCGATCGCCACCACCAGGCGGGCGTCGTCGAGCAGCCGCCCGTCCCACGACAGCAGCGCGCCGCGCAGCCCGTCAGGGGCCAGCACGGGCGACAGCGTGCGGGCGCGGGCCGCGCTCAGCCGCGACGGGCCGGGCAGGAGGCGGCGGGACGTGCGCGCGGCGGCCCGCAGCCCGTCGCCCATCCAGTAGCCGGCCATCACCAGCGCCGCCTGCCTGCGCGACACCGCCCGGGTCAGCGGCAGCATGTACGGATGCGCCTTCACCAGGTGCGGAGCCGTCCTGCGGAGCAGGATCCCGCGCTCGACCGCGCTCTCGTACGCGACGTCCACCTGACCCTTGGCCAGGTAGCGCAGCCCGCCGTGCGCCATCTTGGAGCTCCACCTGGACGTGCCGAAAGCCAGGTCGTGCGCGTCGATCGCCGCTACGCTCAACCCCCGTGAGGCGGCATCGAGCGCGGCGCCCGCGCCCGTCGCGCCCAGCCCCACCACCAGCACGTCCACCCGTTCCTCGGCGACCCGGCGCAGCTCACGGGATCGTCTGGCGGCGTTCAGCGAGCTATCCAAGATAGGCCTCCAGCAGGGCGGCGAGCTCGTCGTCGAGCTCGTCGAGCGTCACGGGGTCGAGCATGGTCGGGGCGGACAGCAGGAACGACTGGGCGACCAGCAGCACCGCCCTGGCCCTGCGCGCGTCGCCGACGACCGGCTCCAGCACCTCCAGCACCGCCTCGTGGGTGGCGCCGCGCCGGTCGAGCAGATACGGCACGAGCAGTTCAGGGTCCGCCTCCACGATCTTGCGCCACAGCGGGTGCCCGCGCAGCCCCCTGACGCCCGCCACGACCGCGCGTACCGGGTCGGAGGTGTCGAGCCCCTCGACCACCCGTACCCATTCCCTGGTCATCACATCGGCCACCAGCGTGCGCACGTCGGGCCAGCGGCGGTAGAGCGTCATCCGCGACACCCCGGCCCTGCGCGCCACGTCCGTGAGCGTCGTCCTGCGCACGCCGTAGGCGAGCACGCAGTCGCGGGCCGCGTCCAGAATCTCATCGTTGTGACGAATCGACGTCATGTGTCACAGTGTATGCGTGACTGGAGAACCGATGCTGTGGTCCGGCTGGGGCGACCCCGCCCAGGCGCGCGAGCTGCCCGAGAGCGTCCGGGGGCTGCTGCGCGACCTGCTCGGCGTACGCGCGCCCGCCACCCCCGCCGCCGCCCTTGAGTCGGTGCGGCTCGCGCCGGTCGCACTGCCCGAGCCGCTGCTCACGGCGCTCGCGAAGATCGCCGGAGCCGCGAACGTGCGCACCGGCCACGAGGACCGGGTCAGGCACACGCGCGGCAAGTCCACCCCCGACCTGCTGCTCATGCGCGCCGGCGACGGCTCGGCCGCGCCCGACGCGGTCGTGCTGCCCGGCTCGCACGAAGAGGTGGCCGAGCTGCTGCGGCTCTGCTCGCGGGAGCGGATCGCGGTCGTGCCCTTCGGCGGCGGCACCTCAGTCGTCGGCGGGCTCGCCGTCGAGCGCTCCATCGAGCGCTCCGCCGCGCGCTCCGCCGAGCGCCAGGCGGGGCGCTCGGCCGCGGGGTCCGGTTTCGCCGGGGTGGTCGCGCTCGACCTGGGGCGGCTCGACCGGCTGCGGTCGGTGGACGCCGAGTCGATGGTGGCCGAGTTCGAGCCAGGGGTGCGGGCTCCCGACGCCGAGCGGCTGCTGGCCGGGCACGGGCTGACGCTCGGACACTTCCCCCAGTCGTACGAGTACGCCACGCTCGGCGGGTTCGCCGCGGCCCGGTCCAGCGGGCAGGCCTCCGCCGGGTACGGCCGCTTCGACGACATGGTCGTCGGCCTCACCCTGGCCACCCCGTCGGGCACGCTCGACCTCGGCCGGGCGCCCAGGTCGGCGGCCGGGCCCGACCTGCGCCAGCTCGTGCTCGGCTCGGAGGGCGCCTTCGGGGTCATCACGTCGCTGCGGCTGCGCGTGCGGCGGGCGCCGGCCGAGCGCCGCTACGAGGGCTGGCGGTTCCCGTCGTTCACGGCCGGCTCGGCCGCCGTACGGACGCTCGCCCAGGAGGGGCCGCTGCCGGCGGTGCTCCGGCTGTCCGACGAGACCGAGACCCTGATCGGCCTGGCCAAGCCGGACTCGATCGGCTCGGGCGGCTCGGGCGGTTCCGATGGCTCGGGTGGTTCCGGCGGCTCGGGGAGTTCGGGTGGCTCCGGGTGTCTGCTGATCGCCGGGTACGAGGGGGCGGTGATCGGGGCGCGGCACGCCGCCGCGTCGGCGGTGCTGGCGCGCATGGGCGGGGAGCCGCTCGGGCCGGAGCCGGGCCGGGCGTGGGAGCGCGGCCGCTTCTCCGCGCCGTACCTGCGCGACTCTCTGCTCGCCGCCGGCGCCACCGTGGAGACGCTGGAGACGGCCGGGTTCTGGTCGAACCTGCCCCGGCTCTACGACGCGGTCAGGCTCGCGCTGCTCGGCGCGCTGGACCGGGCGTCCCAGCCCCTCGTCATGTGCCACGTCTCGCACGTGTACGAGACCGGCGCCTCGCTGTACTTCACCGTCGTCACCCCGCAGGACGCCGACCCCGTCGCGCAGTGGGAGCGCGCCAAGACGGCGGTGAACGCGGCCATCGTCGAGGCGGGCGGCACCATCACCCACCACCACGGCGTGGGCCGCGACCACCGCGACGCGTACGGCGCCGAGATCGGCCCGCTCGGCGCGGCCGTCCTGCGCGCGGTCAAGGCCGAGCTCGACCCGGCCGGCATCCTCAACCCCGGCGCCCTCATCCCCCCGCCGCGGTAGTCCCGCGCCCGCGCACCCCCGCGCACCCCCGCGTCCGCGACTGGCCGCGTCCGGAACCCCGCGCCGGCGACCCGCCTCCGGGCGCGGGTCAGTCGGTGCGGGGGATCCGCTCGGCCTCGGCCATGGTGGCGGCGGCCTCGCTGTAGCGGTGCAGGGCCTCCAGGGCGTGGGCCAGGCAGACCAGCGCGAGCACCAGCGGCCCGCCCCCGATCGAGCGGGCGACGGCCACCGCCTCCTGCGCGAGCGGCAGCGCCTCCGTCGCCCGGCCCCACCGCAACTGCAGCCCGGCGGTCGTGCGCAGGCAGCGGGCGAGCAGTTCGGTGTACTCGCCGGGGGACTTTCCCGCCAGCACCCTGCTCCTGGCGATCGCCTGACTCGCGCTGTCCAGGGCGGCGCTGCCGCTCCAGCGCGGCCGGGTCTGGGCGAATGCCAGCAGACCTACGATGGCGTCCATTTCCGAAGTGCCCTTCCGGGTCGCGTCGTCCGGGCCGTTACGGGTCATGGGAGCCTCCCTGGGCGGTCCCAACCGCTTGCTTGGGGGGTGAGGCTACACCATTGCGCACCTTGTGTGTTCCTTACGGTACGGAGCGTTCAGGATGCGCGAATGGTAGATCACCGTAAAGATGTGGTCATGGTGGAAGTCGCGGCCGAACGAGGAAAGCAGTCGTCGTCCCGGATCTCTGAGGAGGGCGCCGGATGGGCCTGTGCGCAGACGGGGGCGTTCGCGCAGCTCAGACCGGACCGTCGTGGTTTTTCCTGGCTCAATTTACGAACGCTCTGGCTCTCGCGCAACGAGATCCTGGCGGGCTTGTTCGGTGATCCTTCGGGACAGGTCCGCGCGCGCTGGGTGGAGGCGCAGGAAGCGCGGGGGATTGACCAGGAATTTCGCATCAAGCCGCCGGTGGGGAGAGATTTCACTTTCCTGTTGCTGGGCGATACGGGTGAGGGAGACGCGTCGCAGTACGCCGTTGTTCCGGGCCTGCTGAAAATCGGGGAAAAGACGTCCTTCGCGGTCATCGCCAGCGATGTGATCTATCCGACGGGATCGGGCAACGAATACGGCGACAAGTTCTTCCGTCCGTACCAGGACTATGACGCCCCGATCTACGCCATCCCCGGCAACCACGACTGGTACGACGGGCTCGGCGGCTTCATGCGGGTCTTCTGCGACGCGCCGCCGCTGAAGCCGAAGCCGGACCGGGGGCTGCGCGGGCTGCTGTGGCGCAAGCCGGAGACGATCGACGAGGCCGCGCTGGCCGAGGCGCGCACGCTGCGGGGCAGGCCGTCGCAGCAGGCGAGCCCGCCGGCGGCGCAGCCGGGACCGTACTGGGTGATCGAGAGCGACAGCCTGCTCGTCGTGGGCGTCGACACCGGCATCCGCAACGTGATCGACCGGGCCCAGACCGAGTGGCTGCGGCGCGTCTCGCGCGACCCGCGGCCGAAGATCCTCGTCACCGGCAAGCCGATCTACACCGGCAACGTCTACAAGCCGTCGCGGCTGGAGGGCGGCGGGACGATCGACGACATCGTGCGCGACCCGGCGCACCGGTACGTCGCGGCCATCGGCGGCGACGTGCACAACTACCAGCGCTACCCGGTCAGGCTGGACGACGGCAGGGTGATCCAGTATGTCGTGACGGGCGGCGGCGGCGCGTTCATGCACGCCACCCACATCATCGGCCGGGTGGACGTGGCCGGCGTGCACGAGGACGACTTCCGGTGCTACCCGCTGCGCGGCGACTCGCTGTCCTTCTACAGCCAGCTCTACGCCAAGCGGCTGCGGATGAAGTGGCTCCGCCTGACGCCGTCCGAGGCGGCCTGCATCACGTCGGAGCACGTCAGGAACGAGCCGGTCAGGACCATGGCCGGGCCCGTGCGGATCACCCGGCGGATGCGGTGGGCGGCCCGGCTGCTCGGGGCCTGGCCGTGGCCGCTGCGGCTGCCGGTGGACAAGGTGTTCCACCGGTTCCTGTCCGAGCTGTCCGACTGGGACACGCCGCCGTTCTTCAAGCAGTTCCTGCACGTCACGGTCACCGGCGAGGAGCTCACCCTGCGCTGCTTCGGGGCCACGGGGTGCCTGGGGCAGGAGCTGGACCCGCCGCTGGAGGACGAGGTACGCATCCCGCTGACCGTCTGACGGGCGCCTGGCGGGCTTTCTGTCGGAGGCGTTTGGCACTCTTGACCTCGTGCACGTCGTGGTCGCGGGGGAGAGGCTGCTGCCGGTCGGGGACACGTCGGGGCTTCCCGCCGACGCTCCCCCCGGCGGCCGTGTCGGCGTGCCCGGTGATGTGCTCGGCGGCGGGCCAGGCGGGATGGCCGAAGCCGTGCGTGAGATCGAGGCGGCGCAAGGGCCCCGGTGGGTGTGGGCCGACACGCGGGAGGCGTACCCGCCGCTGCTGGAGCGCGGCGTGCGGGTGGCGCGCTGCCACGACCTCGCCCTCACCGAGGGGCTGCTGCTGGCCGCCGAGGGCCGCTACGGCGAGCCCCGCTCGGCCAGGGCCGCCCACGCCAGGCTGCACGGCCTGCCCGTGCCGGATGAGCAGCCCAACGCGCCCGGCACGCTGTTCGCGCCCGAGCCGCTCGGCGCGGAGGCGGTGGCCGAGGTGCTGGCCGGCCAGCTCGCCAGGATCGCCGCGCTGCCCGAGCCCGGCAGGTTCCGGCTGCTGGTGGCGGCCGAGTCGGCGGGCGCGCTGGTGGCGGCCGAGATGACGCAGGCGGGCATGCCCTGGCGCAGGGACGTGCACGACGCGCTGCTGACCGAGCTGCTCGGGCCGCGCCCCGTCCACGGCATGCGCCCGGCCAAGCTGCAGGCGCTGGCCGACGAGGTGGCGGCGGCGTTCGCCCATCCGGTCAACCCCGACTCGGTGCAGCAGCTGGTCAAGGCGTTCAAGAGCGCGGGGGTGGCGCTGAAGACCACCCGGTCGTGGGAGCTGAAGCGGATCGATCATCCGGCGGTCGCGCCGCTGCTGGCCTACAAGGAGCTGGCGCGGCTGTTCAGCGCGCACGGGTGGGCGTGGGCCGACCAGTGGGTGCGCGGCGGGCGGTTCAGGCCCGAATACGTGGTGGGCGGTGTCGTCTCCGGGCGGTGGGCCACCAGCGGGGGAGGGGCGCTGCAGATCCCCAAGGTGATGCGGCGCGTGGTGATGGCCGACGACGGGTGGGTGCTCGTCGTCGCCGACGCGGCGCAGCTGGAGCCCAGGGTGCTCGCCGCGATGGCCGGCGATGTGGGGCTGGCCAGGGCGGCGGGCGAGATCGACCTCTACTCGGCGCTGGCGCAGGCGTTCGGGGGCGAGCGCGACAACGCCAAGATCGCGATGCTGTCCGCCATGTACGGCGGCACCAGCGGCGACGCCTCCAAACTGCTGGCCGTGATGCGCCAGCGTTTCCCGAAGGCGTACCAGTTCGTGGAGGACGCGGCCAAGGCGGGGGAGGAGGGCCGGATCGTCCGCTCCTGGCTCGGCCGCACCAGCCCGCCGCCGTCGGCGCGGTGGAAGGAGCTGGTGTCCGGCCCTGAGGGCGGGCGCGCGGCCAGAGACAGGGGGCGCTTCACCCGCAACTTCGTGGTGCAGGGCACGGCGGCGGAGTGGGCCCTGGCGCTGCTCGCGGTGCTGCGGGGGCGGCTGCCCGAGCCGGCCCGGCTGGTGTTCTTCCAGCATGACGAGGTGATGGTGCACTGCCCGGCGGAGCAGGCGGCGGAGGTGATGGCGGCGGTGACAGAGTCGGCGGCCGAGGCGAGCCGGCTGCTGTTCGGGCGGACGCCGGTACGGTTCCCGATGGAGGCGGTGGCGGTCTCCTCCTACGCGGACGCCAAGTAACCCTCCGGCCCTCTGCTACGAGTGCGGACCGGCCGCCCCGCCCGGACGACGCGGACGCACAGGGCCGCCCAAGGGGTCAGGCGAGGTCGGGGGCGGGGCGGCGCCAGACGGCGGTCAGCCACAGGCCGGCGGCGGCGACCATGATGCCCACGACCAGGCCCAGCATGCCGTAGCCCAGCATGCCGACGATCGCCCCCGCGACGATCGTCCCGGTGGCGCCGCAGACGTTCATGAGCAGGTCCGACAGGCCCTGAACGGCGGGGCGGCCCTCCAGCGGGACCGACTCCGAGACCAGCGCGGAGCCGGCCACCAGGCCGCAGGACCAGCCGAGGCCGAGCAGCACCAGCGCCGCCGTGACCTGCCACACCCGGTGCCCGGCCGTGCCGGCCAGCGCGGCGGCGCTGAGCAGCAGCGCCATGCCGAGCACCAGCACCGGCACCTTGCCCGCCTTGTCGGCCAGCCAGCCCACGACGGGAGACAGCACGTACATGCCGGCGATGTGCAGGCTGATCACGAGGCCGATGACGTCCAGGTTCGATCCGTCGTGGTGGAGCTTGACCGGAGTCATGGACATGACGGAGACCATCGCCGTGTGGCTGACCGCGATCATGACCAGGGCGCGGCGGGCCATCGGGGTCGTGCGCAGGGTCAGCCACGCCGTCCTGATCGTCCGGTTGCGGCCGGGCCCCGGGTCACCGGTGCCGTTCAGCTCGCGGGCCAGCTTGAGCGGGTCGGGGCGGAGGAAGCCGATGACGACGACGAGCGCCAGTGCGAAGGCCAGCGCCGCGAACGCGAACGGCCCCGCCTTCTCCACCAGCCCGAGCCGCATGCCGATCTGGTCGGCGGGCTTGGCCAGGTTCGGACCGGCCACGGAGCCGATCGTGGAGGCCCAGACGACCAGCGACAGGTGCCGGGCCGAGCGGTCCTTGGGCGACAGGTCCGTGGCGGAGTAGCGGGAGGCCAGGCTGGCCGCGCTGCCGCCGCCGACCAGGACCAGCCCGGCCAGCAGCAGCGGCCACGCGCGCAGGCTGATCGCCAGCACCGAGATCGCGCATCCGGCCAGGGCCGCCAGGTACGCCAGCGACAGCCCCGCCCGGCGCCCGCCCTGACCCGACGCCTTGGCCGTGGGCAGGGCCAGCAGCGCCGCGCCGAGCACGGTGGCCGTGCCGGCGAAGCCGCTGATCACCGTGGAGCCGGACAGTTCGTCGACGACGACCGAGCTGAGCGCGAGCCCGACGGCCACCCCCACTCCGCCGACGATCTGCGCCGCCGAGAGCACCATCAGGGTGCGCCGCTGGACGCGGGTGATCCGGTCAGAGGAGGAGACTGCGGGCTTCGTGGGGGCACTCGTCACCCGTGAAGTCTCGCATAACCCCCAACATCGCCCCAAAAAGGACGGTGAATGAATTCTTATTGGGAAAGCGGCATTTTTCGTTAGAAAACGGTGACGGGGTCACCCGTGGCCAGCCGGCCGGGCCCGTCCGGGATCAGGTTGACGCCGAACCAGACCTTCCCCTCCCATCGGCGGAACCGGGCCAGCGTCCTGATGGGCTCCACGCCTTTGGTGAACGTGGAGGTGTCGACCGTGGTCATCACGCAGCGGTCGCACCGCTTGCTCACCCGGAAGTCCACCTCGCCGATGCGCAGCCGCTTCCACTCGTCCTCGGCGAACGGCTCCGCCACCCCGTCGATCACCCCGTCGATCACGACGTTCGGCCGGAACCTGCGCATGGGCAGCGGCTTGGGCGGCTCCTCGCCCCGCTCCAGTGCCGTCTCGGCGATCCAGTCGTTGAGCCGGGACAGCGAGGCGGACGAGGTGAGCAGCAGCGGATAGCCGTCGGCCAGGCTCACCCGGTCGCCGGGGCGGCCGTAGGCGGGATTGACGGGGCGCCGCGTGGGGTCGTCCAGCCACTTGAGCCGGACCGGCCGCCCCACCAGCGCGCTCAGCCACTCCGCCGCCGCGTCGCCGCAGTCGGTCAGCTCGACCCGGGTGGCCCACACCTTCACGGTGGAACGCCACGCGGCGGGCGAGACCGGCAGCGGCGGAGCGTGCGGCCCCGTCAGGGTGAGCGCGTCGCCGTCGAGCCGGGCGACGCAGGCCAGCAGGCGCGGCTCCACGCGGGCGGTGAGGACCTCGCCGTCCGCGCCGGTGACGAGGTAGCGCCGGTCGCCCGCCAGGCCCCACGGCTCCACCTCGGCCGTGGCGACCTCGTGCCCGGCCGTGGACTTGACGGGATAGAAGGAGATGCTCGCCAGCCTCATACGGCCGACCGTACCGGACCCGCGCCGGCGGTTTCCTGCGTGACCGGAACCCGGCGGTGCAGCGCCGCGGCGAGCACCACGCTGCCCAGGGCCGCCACGCCGATCGCCGCGCCGATCCAGGCCACCGAGGCGTAGCCGAGGCCCGCCCCGATGGCCAGGCCGCCCAGCCAGGGGCCCACGGTGATGCCGACGTTGAAGGCGGAGACGTTCACCGCCGCGGCCAACGTGGGGGCGTTCCTGGCCAGGGCGAAGGGGCGGGCGTTCAGCGCGGGGTTGGTGCCGAAGCCGAACGCGCCGAGCAGGAAGATCAGCGGGATGGCGATCAGGGCCGTGGTCGCGGAGACGGCCAGGGCGGCCGAGGTCAGGATGACGCCGGTGATGCCGGCGTACAGGAGGGGGAAGGGGCGCGCGTCGGCGATCCGGCCGCCGATGGTGATGCCGATCAGCGAGCCCACGCCGTACAGGGCGAGGACGGCGGGCACCCAGGCGGCGTCCAGGCCGGTGGTGCCGATGAGCAGGGCGCTCAGGTAGCTGAACGAGGCCAGGAGGGCGGCCGTGGTGATGGCGGTGGTCGCGTACGCCAGCCAGAGCGCGGGCCGGGCCAGCGCCCGCAACTCGGCGACGACCCCGGAGACCGGGCCGGGAGCGGCATCAGCAACAGCGCCCGGCGTCGTGGGCTGCTTCGTGGCGGGCCGCGGGCGACCGCCCGGGATGGTGACGAAGACGCCGATTCCGGCCAGGGCCGACATCGCGGCGACCGTCCAGAAGGCCGCCCGCCAGCCCAGGTGCTGGCCGATCATCGTCCCGGCGGACAGGCCGAGGACGGTCGCCACCGTCAGCCCGCCGGCCAGCACGCTCATCGCCCTGGCCCGGGCGTTGACGGGCACCAGCCCGATCGCGGTGCTCGCCGCCACGGCCCAGAAGCCCGCGTACACGAAGGCTCCCGCCACGCGGGTGGCGAACAGCACGCCGTAGCTCGACGTCAGCGCGGCGACGACGTGGGTGAGCACGAAGATCGCGGTGAACGCCAGCAGCACCGTACGGCGCGGCCAGCGCGAGGTGGCGATGGCCAGCACCGGCGCGCCCACCAGCATCCCCATCGCGAACGCCGAGATCAGCAGCCCCGCCTCCGGCACGGAGACACCCAGATCGTCGGACAGCACGGGGATCAGCCCGGCCAGCATCAGCTCGGACGTGCCCTGGGCGAAGATGGAGAGTCCCAGGATGTAGACCGCCAACGGCATGGCGACCTCCTCAATTTTAGATTGATCAGTACAAAACAAGGGCAGCGGAAAGTCAGATCGCGCCCAGCGCGACGTTCGCGATCGACTCGAGCGCGGCCCGGCTCGCCCCGCCCCTGGCGGCCACCCCCAGGCCGTTGATCGTGGCGGTGACGAAGTGGGCCAGGGCCAGCGGGTCCTTGTCCGCGCCGATCTCGCCGCGCAGCCGGGCGGTCTCAAGGGCGGACCTGATGACCTGGACCCGGGTGTCGGTGTCGCGGCGCAGCAACTCGGCGATGTGCGGGTCGTGCGGGGCCAGCTCGACCAGCGTGTTGATCACCAGGCAGCCGGCCGGTTCGTCGGGGTCGGGGTCGACCGACCACCACAGGAGCGTCCGGATCCTCTCCTTGACCGGCCCCTCGCCCGTCATCAGCTCGGCGAACTGCGCGTTGCGCCAGCCCGTGTAGTGCCGCAGCGCCTTCTCGAACAGGTCGTGCTTGCTGGCGAAGGTGTTGTAGATGCTGCTGCGCCCGAGGCCGGTCGCGGCGCACAGGTCTTGTGTCGAGGTGCCCTCGTAGCCCGCCTCCCAGAACGCGCGCATGGCCGCCTCGACCGCCCGTGTCTCCTCGAACTTCCTCGGTCGTGCCACGAGAGGCACGCTACCCGTTTTGGAATGGTCAGTGCAATACGTCAGGCATGCCGGAACGTGTTCAGGAACACCTCGCGGGTGCCGGCCTGGTCGTCCCACTTGAGCTCGGGCAGATCGAACGTGATCTTGAACGCGGTCTTCTTGTCGATCGAGACGTACCTGGTCAGCGCGTGCATGGGGACGCCGCTGGGCGTGGTGTAGGTGTACTCCCAGTCGGCGGCCTGCCAGTCGCGGTAGTCCACGCTCTGGAGCTGCACCTGGATGTAGCTCTCCAGCCCGCCGTCCGCCTCCTGCCGGCCCAGCGCCGTCAGCCCGCCGTCGGACTGCGGCGTGGCCTTCTCCACGACGATCCGCATCCCGGAGTCCTTCGGCCCGGTGAAGGTGGACCTGTCGCCGTCGTCGCCCGGCTTCCAGCTCGCGGGCGCGGCGGCGGCGAAACCGGCGCCCGTGTGCATCGTGTAACCCTCGGGCGCGCTGGACGGCCCGTCGTCGCCCTTCAGGGGCGAGACGCCCGACGTGGCGGCGCCCGTGGCGACGGCGGCCGGCGCGGTGGGCGCCGTCGGCGATCCGCCGGTCAGGATGATCAGCACGGCGCCCGTGACGACGGTCAGCGCCAGCAGGGAGCCGATGATCGTCAGCGGGGTGGGCCGGCCGTCGCGCACCCAGGGGCCGTCGTCCTCGTCGCTCCTGCGCCGGCTCTTGCCCGAGCGGGGGGTGGCGCTGGGCAGCGTGGTCAGGCGGTCGCGGCCGATGTCGCGCGACAGGCCGCGCGACTGCTCGCGCAGGTCGTCGGGCGAGGCCAGCGGCCAGGGGGTGGCGCCGGAGGTACGGCTGTCGCTGGTCAGCGGCAGGATCGGCTGGGGCCGCGGCCAGGCCGGGCTGTCCAG
Source organism: Nonomuraea maheshkhaliensis (assembly GCF_039529435.1). Classification (NCBI taxonomy): domain Bacteria; kingdom Bacillati; phylum Actinomycetota; class Actinomycetes; order Streptosporangiales; family Streptosporangiaceae; genus Nonomuraea; species Nonomuraea maheshkhaliensis. The sequence continues at coordinate 4,660 of NZ_BAAAMU010000002.1, read as the reverse complement.
GTCGTCGTCCGGGTGCCGGCCCTGCCTGGGGCCGGGGGGAGCGCCGAAGGGCATCCCGGCCGGGCCCGACGTGCTGGCGAGGGAGTCGTACGGGCCGGAGGAACTCGCGAGGGAGTCGTACGAGTTGCTCGCCAGGGAGTCGTACGGGCCGGAGGAACTGGCAAGAGAGTCGTAGGGGCCGGAAGAGCTCGCCAGGGAGTCGTACCCGCCCGAGTTGCTCGCGAGCGAGTCGTACGTGCCGGGACGCGGGCCGGAAGGGGCGCCGGGCGTGCGCGGCAACTGCGGTAGCTGGTCGGTGCGGTGGCCGGCCGACGGGCTCGTCAGACCCTCGTAGGGTGGCATCGAGTAGCCGCCCGACGGGCTGCCCTGCGGGTCGTACGGCACGCGTACCGGACCGGAGGGCGTCTCCACGATCCGTGAGGGCATCGGCCCCGACGGGGTCTCCAGCGGCGGCAGCAGCCCCGCGGGAGTGGGGTCGGACTGGCTGGGCAGCGTCTCGGGCGTACGGGGGCGCGGGGCGCCGTGCGCGCGCAGCACCGCCTCCAGCATCTCGATGACCTGGGCCGAGGTCAGCCGCCGCGCCGGATCCTTGAGCAGCAGCCCCTCGATCACCGGCAGCAGCGACCCGGCCCGCTGTGGCGTGATCGGGTCCTGAGTGAGCACGGAGCCGAGCACCGCGACCGGGTCAGGCCCCTCGTAGGGCGGGCGGCCCTCGACGGCGGCGTACAGGGTGGCCCCGAACGACCACAGGTCGGCCGCCTGGGTGATCGGCTGGCCGGACAGGCGCTCAGGCGGGATGTACGCGGGCGAGCCCATGAGCAGCCCGGTCTGCGTGATCGTGACGTCGCCCTCGATGGCCGCGATGCCGAAGTCGGTCAGCACCACCCGGTCCGAGGTGAGCAGCACGTTGCCCGGCTTGATGTCGCGGTGCAGGATCCCGGCGGCGTGCGCGTGCCGCACCGCGTCGAGCACCCGGATGCCGATCTCGGCGGCCTGGATCACCGGCAGCGGCCCGCTCTGGCGTACGGCCTGCTCCAGTGACCAGGCCCGGACCAGCTCCATCACGATCCAGGGGCGGCCGTCCTCCTCGACGACGTCATGCACGGTCACGATGCCGGGATGCGTCAGCCGCGCGGCCGACCTGGCCTCGCGCAGCATGCGCCGGTGGGCGACCTGCTTGCCGGCCTGGTCGAGGCCGTAGGGGAGGATCAGCTCCTTGACCGCCACGTCCCGGTCGAGCAGCACGTCGTGAGCGTGCCACACCATGCCCATGCCGCCTCTGCCGACGGGCGACATCAGTCGGTAGCGCCTGCCGATCAGGCGACCCTGGCTCTGCGAAGCGCCCCCCGTGGCACCTCCCTCTGAGCCGGGCCCGCTGAGCAAGCGGTCGGCTGCCATGTTCCCGCCCCCATCTCGCCTCATCCGTCACGTGCGTTTCCACGCTACTTGCAGATTATGAGGATGGTTACGATATCGGCGGCGAATGCGCAAGGGAAGGTGATGTTGCCTTACATGGGTTCCGACATGGGGATATGTCGGAATTCAAAAAGGATCACTTAATCGCCTCGGCCAGCGCGTGCAGCGCGCTGGTGAACGCCTCCACCGGCGGCTCGACCAGCCCCGCCCCGACCTGCCCCGTTCCGGCGACCCGGCCCGCGATTCCCGTGTTGACCACGGGCAACAGGCCCGTCCGCGCCACGAGCGCGACGTCGATGCCGACCGGCGTGCCGCGGAAACCGAGGCCCGGAATCTGGAACGCCGGATGCTCGGCCAGCGTGATCTCGTACATCGAGCGGGTGGCCCGCACCGCGTCCGCCACCTCGCCGCCGACGAAACGCACGATCGCCGGTGACGCCGCCATCGCGAACCCGCCCACCCCCGACGTCTCCGTGATCGTGGAGTCACCGATGTCCGGGTTGGCGTCGGCGGGGCCGTACGAGCCGAGGTAGAGCCCGTCGGGCACGCCCGCCGGACCGGTGAACCAGCGCCCGCCCAGCCCCGACACCTGGATGCCGAAGTCCGTGCCGTTCCGCGCCATGGCGACGACCAGGGACGAGCCGGGGACGTCGCGCGCCGCGTCCGTGGCCGCCTTGGCCGCGGCCATGCCGGCGTTGAGGAAGAAGTGGTCGTTGCCGTGGACGAAGCGCAGCACCGCGGCCGCGTCGGAGGGCGCGGCCTCGACCACGGCGGGGGCCAGCTCGCGCAGCAGCAGCGAGGTGGCGGCCCGGTTGCGGTTGTGCAACTCGTCGCCCATCTGCAGGGCCTGCGCCATCAGCCAGCGCAGGTCGATCGGGCCCGTGCGCTCCAGCGCGCCCGCCAGTGCCGGGCCGAGCACCGCGTCCATCCAGCGCAGCCGCTCCAGCACCTCGGGCCCGTACGCGCCGTAACGCAGGACCTTGCCCAGGCCCTCGTTCAGCGAGCAGTACGCGGTGCCGCCGTGCTCGTCGTCGCGTACCTCGAACAGCCACATGGACGGGCTCACCACGCCCGCCATCGGGCCGACGGCGCCGTGCTCGTGGCACGGGCGGAGCTCGACCGCGCCCGCCGCGAGCCGGTCGGCGTCGGCGCGCTCGTCGGCCGCCAGGTCCTCCAGCAGCATCGCGCCGATCAGCGCGCCGCGCATCGGGCCCGACGCGCGCTCCCAGGTGATCGGCGGGCCCGCGTGCAGGAACATGCCCTCGCTGAGCACCTCGGACGCCCGCCGCACGCCCACCAGGTGCGGGCGGGCGGAGACGAGCCGGGCCACGGCCCGCTCGTTCGCCTCGTGCCTGCGCGGGTCGGCCAGCACCGTGGCCAGGTCTTCCGCGGTGCCGGGCAGGGGCGGGCGCCAGGCGACCGGCGTCGTCGGCACGGCCTGCGCGCGCAGTGCCTCGTCCAGCAGCCCCGCGCCGACGGTGATCACCCGGGGCGGGGCGTCGAGCAAAGAGGTCACACGGTGCTCCTGACAGGGCGGTCGGGCCGGACGGCGGGCGCGGAGATCACGGCGAGGGCCTGGCCGCCGGGCGGGACGGTCACAGGAGGCTCCTGGCGTGGCGGGCGGCCTGGGCGTTGGAGAGGAAGACGGCCGCGCCCGCCTCACGGAAGGCGCCCGCCTGGCGGTGCAGGTCCTGCGGGTCGCCCTCGGTGCCGATCAGGGCGACCACGACGGTGGCGGGGCTGCGGGCGATCGGATGGGCGAGCGAGGCGGCCGGATCGGGATCGGCGCCGTGCCCCAGGACGACGTCCATGAGCACCACGTCCGTCGCCCCGGCCCGCCCCAGCGCCTCCACGCGCAGCGCGGGATCGATCATCGGATGCGCCCTGCCCCTGGTGTAGGCGTCGTCGCCGAAGTCGATGAAGTCCCCGGTGCCGGCGACAGCCGCGGCCTCCACGCTCAGGGTGCCACCGGCGTACAGACCCTTGATCCGCTCCGGCGTGGCCCGGCCGCCGTGCCAGGCGGGCCAGGACGGCCACTCGGGGACGGGCCGGCCGAGGGCGCCCAGCGCCTGCTCGGCCGCCTCCGTCAGATCGGGCGCGCCCGGGCCGAGCAGGGCCCGCACCACCGGCGTGCGCAGCGGCAACTCCTCGATGGCCCGCGCCACCTCGGGGGCCGGCGGCTTGGAGATCAGCACGATCAGCTCGGTGCCCGGATCGTCGTCGAGCAGGCGCAGCGCCCGCCGCGCCGACAGCCCGCCCACCTCGGCCGACAGGTCCCTGCCGCCCACGCCGAGCACGTGGCTCACGCCGGTGCCGGCCCGGTCGAGCAGGCACGTCACCTGCTGCGCGCCGGTGCCGGACGCGGCGACCACGCCGACGGGGCCGGGCGCCAGGACGTTCGCGAAGCCCAGGCCCGCGCCCGCGATCACGGCGGTGCCGCAGTCGGGGCCCATCACCAGGACGTCTCTCGCCTCGGCCCGCTCCTTGAGCAGGCGCTCCCGCTCGACGGGGACGCCGTCGCTGAAGATCATCACGTTCAGGCCGGCCTCGACGGCGTCGAGGGCCTCGAAGAAGGCGTACTCGCCCGGGGTCGAGACCAGGACGAGATCGGCGGGCCCGCGCGCGGCGGCCGAGCGGGTGGTCAGCGGCGGCTGCTCGTCGGAGGTCTCCCCGGGCCGGGGCGCCGCGGTCAGCTGCCGGTCGGCCTCCTCGACCGCCGCGTCCGTGTCGCGCGCCCGTACGGCGATCACGAGGTCGCCCGGCTCCGCCTCCGGCACGCCGAAGCCCATCTCCCGCAGGATCGACACGTTGAGCTCGGTCGCCATGGCGACCATGGCCGCGTGCACGCCCGGCAGCTCCGACAGCGCCCGGCTGACCCGCATCAGCGTCACCGAGTCGTGGTAGGTCCCTCTCCGTACGAGCACCGCCTGGGGCAGGCCGTTCATCGGGCCCCGCTCAGCGACCGCACGGCCCGTACGCCGATCGCGACGCCCTGGGCCAGGTCGGCGCCCGAGGTGTGGCCGAGCCGGTGCAGCCGGCGCAGGGCCGGTTCGAGCGCCTGTCTGCCCGCGATGCCGCGCAGCACCGCGATCACCTCGGGGCTGGCCTCGCCCCTGGCCGCGCAGTGCAGCAGCGTGGCGGACAGCGGTGTCGTCCGCGTCCGCGCGTCGAAGGTGACGGTCGCCGCCAGCCAGCCGGCCAGCCACACCGGCCGCCCCGCCCCCGCGCGCCGGGCCAGGTGCCG